>NZ_JBHTCG010000010.1:0-279959 GCF_042665155.1 Sphaerisporangium rhizosphaerae
TGCGCCGCCGGTGAGTGTGCTGCTCGCCGGCGACGACGCTCACGTTAGGAGCCGGGCAAGGGGGTCTTCTGCGTACGAATGCACACTCGACCGCGAGCGTGCACAACGACACACAGGACGGCCGGAATCGCCGTTCAGTGCGACGGAGAGCCCGTCGAGAGCCGGGCCGGAGTGACGATGCGGCCGTTCACCGCCGCGCGGCCGGTGTTGTCCCGTTTCGGACCGGCGACCTCCCCTCGCCATGGCGGGGAGGTCGTAGGTGGCCTTGACCAGGGCGATTACGCAGATCGCCGGATTGAGGCGGGTTTCGGTGGTTTATGGGGATATCGGCGGGTTGTGTGGGATTTACGCAACGTTTGACTGTGCGCCGCTCCAGGGTCAACCGCGATCTCTAAGTTCAGGTGGCTGGGGATCAAGCCAAGGGAGACCGACATGCACAGCAGCCCCGCGGTCCGGGCGCGCGGGATCACCAAGTCCTTCGGCGAGGTGATCGCACTCGACGGCATCGACCTGGACGTGGCGAGCGGGCAGGTCCACGGTCTGGTCGGCCCGAACGGCGCCGGCAAGACGACGCTCCTCGGTCTGCTGCTGGGCCTGGCGGTCGCCGACAGCGGCGGCCTTGAGATCCTGGGCACGCCGGTCGGCCGGACGCTCGCCGTCCCCGACGGCGTCGCGGGATTCGTGGACGGCCCCGGGCTCTATCCCTCGCTCACGGCTCGGCAGAACCTCTCGGCCCTGGCGTCCCTGCGCCGGCAGGAGTCCGGCGGCGCCGCCGGCGTGGACGACGCGCTGGAGCAGGTGGGACTCACCGACGTCGCCGACGACCGTGTCCGGGGCTTCTCGCTCGGGATGCGCCAGCGGCTCGGACTGGCCGCCGCGCTGCTCACCAAGCCACGACTGCTCGTTCTCGACGAGCCCGCCAACGGCCTGGACCCCGCGGGCAAGCAGCACGTGCACCGCGTCATCACCGGACTGGCCGAGGACGGGGCCGCCGTGGTCCTGTCCAGCCACCGGATGGACGACCTCGCCGTGCTGTGCTCGGAGGTCACCATCCTCGCCACCGGCCGCGTCGTCTTCACCGGGCCGGTGGGCAGGCTCGCCGCCGAGAGCGGCGAGCTGGACTACCGGCTGGTCACCTCCGACCCGGAGGCCGCTCGCCGGCTGGCGTCACAGGCGCCCGGGCTCCGCGTCGTGCCCGGCCGCGACCTCGGCCCACGGGCGGACGCCGCCGACGTCGTCGTCCGCGGGCCGGTGACGGCCCTGGACGAACTGGTCGTCCGGCTGGTGGGAGCCGGCGTGGCGCTCCGTGAGCTCGGACCCGTGGTGGCGCCCCTGGAGGCCGCGTTCCTGGCTCTGACCGGCACCGCGCCCACACGGGCCGATCAGGAGGCACCCGCGCGGACCGTGCCCGGGCGGACCGACCAAGAAGGGACCGCCATGACCGGCGCCGGACGGCAGGACGCGCGATGACCGCGACAACCCTCACCCAACCCCGCGCCGACGCGTATGCGGCGCCGGTGACGCGCGCCTACCGGTTCGAGCTGGTCAAGCTGCTCTCGCAGTGGCGGATCCGCCTGCTGCTCGCGGCCTGCTGGATCGGCCCGGCGGCCTTCGTGGCCGCGGTGAGCCTGCAGAGCACGCTGCCCTCCGACACGGTCTTCGGCCGCTGGATGAACGCGACCGGCTGGGCGGGGGCGCTGGTCGTGCTGGACTTCTCGTGCAGTTGGGCGCTGCCGCTGCTGACGGCGCTGGTCGCCGGCGACGTCTTCGCCGCCGAGGATCGGCTGGGCACCTGGCGCCATCTCCTGATGGCGGTGCGCTCGCCGCGACGGATCTTCGTGGCGAAGGCCCTGGCCAGCCTCACCGTGATCCTGCTGCTGGTGGCTGGACTGGCCGCGTCGGGCATCGCCGGCGGCCTGGCCGCGGTCGGCGGTCGGCAGCTCGCCGGCCTGGACGGCCATCTCCTGGCCCCGGCGGACGCGGCCGGAACGGTCCTGCTCGCGTGGGCCTGTGCGCTGGCGCCGACGCTGGCGTTCGCCGCGGTCGGCCTGCTCGGCTCGGTGGCCCTGGGCCGCTCGCCCATGGGGCTGCTGGTGCCCGCGCTGCTCGCCTTCGCGCTGCAGCTCGCGCAGTTGCTCCCGCTGCCGGTGGCCGTGCGGCTGGCCCTGCCGAGCAACGCCTTCATCGCCTGGCGCGGGCTGTTCACCGATCCGGCGCAGACGGGTCCCCTGCTCATGGGCCTCGCGGTGAGCCTGGTGTGGGCGGTCACCGCCACCGCGCTGGCCTACCGCCTGTTCCTGCGCCGCGACTTCACCGACCTGACCTACGACGGCTCCGGCCGGCAGGTCATCGTGGCGGCGGCCCTGCCGCTGGTCGCGCTGGTGGCCCTGACCGTCGGCGTGGTGGCCGTCGCGACCCCGGCCACCGGCTCGGGGATCGGGAAGGCGAAGCTGCAGGACTCGCTTGCCACGGCGTTCGCCCACCTCTACCGGCTGCAGACACGGGAGCTCAATCGCCCCGACGTCACCGAGGCCCAGGTGGGGGCCACCGCCTCCTGCGACAAGGGCGGCTCTCGGGTGCCGGACGAGGGGCCGGGCAACGACTGGCGGTGTGTCGTGTCCTGGCACCTCCCCGGCACGACCGCCGTGGGGTCGGCCATCTACCAGCTCGACGTCACCGCGGACGGGCGGTACGTCGCCGACGGAGACGGACCCAAGGAGGTCAACGGCTTTTTCCAGGTGCGTACCCCCACCGGAGACGCGCCCAACCCCCTGTGGCAGTTCGACGGAAACGTCGACCTGCTCGGCAGCACTTCTAAGGAATGATTCATGCACGTCCAACGCCAGCGCGTGGAGAAGGCCCGTTTCGGTCTCTCCGGCCGGCACACCGGCCGCTTTCTCGCGGTGGGCACCGCCGCCCTCGTCGTCGCCAGCGGGGGCATGGCCTACGCCTCCACCGAGATGTTCGGCACCGACCAGGTCGGCCAGACCACCGACAAGGGCCTGGTCGTCTCCGGCGCCCAGTACCTCGACCCGATCGGCGAGCGCCTCGTCATCGACAACGGCAAGATCATGTCGTCCACGGTCAGCCCGGACGGCACCCACCTGGCCGCCAACATCACCGACGGCGGGATGGCGCTCGTCATCGTCGACCTGAAGAACTGGAAGGTGCAGCAGCTCGTCGGCAACAACGCGGCGGCGAACCTGCGCATCAGCGGCAACGACGTGGGCCAGGAAGGCCCCACGTACTCGCCCGACGGTTCGCAGCTGTGGCTGGGCCGGGCCGACGGCTTCACCAGATTCACGGTGAACCCGGACGGCAGCCTCGCCAACCCGGTGAACGTCACCATCGCCGCGCAGGGCTCGAAGCGCGCGCTGGTGGGTGAGCCGGTGTTCTCCGCCGACGGCAAGACCGTGTACGTCGCCGTCAACGGCCAGAACCGGGTGGTCGCCCTCGACGCGGCGACCGGCGCCATCCAGCAGAGCTGGGCCGTGGGCAACGCCCCTCGTGACATGGTCGCGGTCGGGACCAAGCTCTACGTCAGCAACGAGGGCGGCCGTCCGGCCAACCCCGGCGAGACGACGATCAACTCCTACGGCACCCAGGTGCCGGCCGACCCGAAGACCGGCGCCGCCACCACCGGCACGGTCAGCGTCATCGACCTGGCCAACCCGGCCGCCGCCGTCGCGAGCATCGAGACCGGTCTGCACCCGACCGCCCTGTACGCCAAGAACGGGGCGCTGTTCGTCGCCAACACCGCTACGAACGACGTGTCGGTCATCGACACGGCCAGCGACAAGGTCGTCCAGACCATCGCCACCCAGCCGTGGCCGGAGGCCCAGGTCGGCTACGAGCCCGACGCGGTGACGCTCACCGACGACGGCCACCTGCTGGTCACCCTCGGCCGCGCCAACGCGGTCGCCGTCTACCGCTACACCTCGCCGCAGGAGCCGGTCAGCTACGTCGGCCTGCTCCCGACGGACTACTTCCCCGCCGAGATCACCACCATCGGCGACCAGGTGCTGGTCTCCAACACCCGTGGTATCGACGCCCGCCGCCCCACCACCGCGGCCGGGCACGGCACCCACGACACCACCTCGAGCCTGCAGCGGTTCACGCTGCCGGACGACAGGAAGATCGCCGAGTACACGGCCAAGGTCTTCGCCCAGAACGGCTGGGGCAAGAACGACCTCAAGATCGCTCACGGCAACAAGCAGAAGGCCGAGGCGGTCCCGAAGCGTCTGGGCGACCCCTCGACGATCAAGCACGTCTTCCTGCTCGTCAAGGAGAACCGGACCTACGACCAGGTCTTCGGCGACATCCCTGAGGGCAACGGCGACCCGGCGCTGGCCCAGTACGGCGACAACGTGACGCCGAACCAGCACGCGCTGGCCAAGCAGTTCGGGCTGTACGACAACACCTATGACATCGGCACCAACTCCGCCGAGGGCCACAACTGGCTGATGCAGGCCAACAACCCCGAGTACACCGAGTCCTCGGCCGGTGAGTACCTGCGCAGCTACGACACCGAGGACGACGCTCTCGGCCACCAGCGCACCGGCTTCATCTGGAGCGGCGCGCAGGCGGTGGGCAACTCCGTGCGCGACTTCGGTGAGTTCCACCAGTTCCTCACCAAGCCGGCCGGCGCGACCTGGCAGAACCTGTACTGCGACACCAAGGACATGGAGTCGACGGGGCAGGACACCAAGTACACCCTGAACTCCTCCTCTCCGATCCCGTCGCTCAACGACGTGTCGGTGCACGGCTTCCCGAAGTTCGACACCAGCGTCCCGGACATCTACCGGTACCAGATCTGGAAGCGTGACTTCGAGGCCAACGGTCCGGCGAACCTGAACATGTTCTGGCTCTCCAGCGACCACACCGGTGGTCCGGTGAACGGCGCCGCCCAGGTCGCCGACAACGACCTGGCCGTCGGCAAGATGGTGGACACCATCTCGCACAGCCCGTACTGGAAGGACTCCGCGATCTTCGTGGTCGAGGACGACTCCCAGGCCGGCACCGACCACGTCGACGGCCACCGTGCCCCGATCCAGATCATCAGCCCCTGGGCCCAGCACGGCACGGTGGACAGCCGGTACTACACGCAGATCAACATGATGCGCACCATCGAGCAGATCCTCGGGATCCACCCGATGAACCAGAAGGACACCGCCGCCACTCCGATGAGCCGGGCCTTCACCAACAAGCCCGACTACAAGCCGTTCACCTTCCTGCCGAACCGCACCTCGCTGACCTTGGGTCTGTCGGCGGCGAACCTGCCGTCCTGCGGTGCGGACACCCCGGCGCCGCAGAACCCGAGCGCCCCGGCCGCGCCGACGGCGAAGGTGCCGGCGGACAAGAAGGAGATCGCGGACAAGTGGGCGGACTGGAAGTCGAAGCAGCCGTTCAGCGGGCCCGCCGCCCGGGCCGACTCCGTCAGTCCGGCGCAGATGGACCACTTCTCGTGGTACGAGGCGCACGACTTCAAGAAGCCCTACCCGGGTGAGACGAAGTTCTACACGCCGGACCAGGTGCCGGGCGCGGCCATTCCGTCGTCGGAGAACGACGGCTGACCTGCGGGCACCTCACGCGACGGCCCGCCGTGATCCCGGCGGGCCGTCGCCTGTTCGGGCTCGTCCGTGGACAGGGGCCCGGGTGGGCCGTGCCGGTGCGCCGTCCGCGGGCTCACTCGAAGCGGGCGTGCGGCGCCGCGCCCCGGGGGGCGCGGACCGGGCCGGACGCGCCCGGACGGACGTCGAAGTCGAAGATCGCGGTGGGCAGGTAGACGGTGGCGCAGGAGTTGGGGATGTCCACCACCCCCGACAGCCGGCCCTCGATCGGCGCGGCGCCGAGCAGCAGGTACGCCTGCTCGGGGTGGTAGCCGAAGGCCGTCAGGTAGTCGATCGCGTGCAGGCAGGCCCGCTGGTAGGCCAGGTGCGAGTCCAGATAGCGCTGCTCGCCGTCCAGGGTGACCGACACCCCGGAGAACGCGAGCCACTCGCTGTACTGCGGGGCGGTGCGGCCCGGCATGAAGATGGTGTTCTCGCCGACCCCGTACGTCCGCATGCCGTCCTTGAGCAGTTCGACCCGCAGGTCGACGAAGCCGCCCATCTCGATGGCGCCGCAGAAGGTGATCTCGCCGTCGCCCTGGGAGAAGTGCAGGTCGCCGACCGACAGGTTCGCTCCGGGCACGAACACCGGATAGAACACCCGCGAGCCCTTGGTCATGTTCTTGATGTCCTGGTTGCCGCCGTTCTCTCTCGGAGGCGCGGTGCGGGCGGCCTCGGCCGCGATCCGGTCGAAGTGGGACCGGGGCACCGAGCCGAGGACGGCGTCCCGGGGCTCGGGGGGCAGGGCCAGCGGCGGCACTCTTCGCGGGTCGGTGGCTCTCAGGGCCCCCTCGCGGGCGTTCCACCTGGACAGCAGCGCCGCCGACGGCGCCGTGCCCATGAGCCCGGGGTGGACGATGCCGGTGAACGACACCGCGGGGACGTGGCGCGATGTAGCGGTCTGCCCGGAGAAATCCCAGATCGCCTTGTAAGCGTCGGGGAACTGCTCGGTGAGGAAGCCGCCGCCGTTCTCGGTCGCGAAGATGCCGGTGTAGCCCCAGCCCTGACCGGCCAGCGGGCCGCTGTCCTCCTGCGGGATGGCGCCGAGGTCGAGGATGTCCACGACCAGCAGGTCGCCCGGCTCCGCTCCCTCGACCCCGAACGGGCCGCTGAGCGCGTGCACCGTGGTCAGCGGGGCGTCACGGATGTCCTGGGCGGAGTCGTCGTTGTGGATCGCGCCGTCGAACCACTCCCGGCAGTGGACCCGGAAGGCGTCGCCGGGCTTGACCCACGCCACCGGCGGGATCTCGGGGTGCCAGCGGTTGTGGCCGATCTTGGCCTGGTCGGTGAACCTCTTGTCCGAGTCGAGCGGGAAGATCAACTCTGGCACGGCTGGGCTCCTTTCGGCGCCGCGCGACAGGGACGGTCACGGCCGCGGCAGGCGGCCTGTGGCGGGATGGAGGGCCACCGCGCCACTGGGGCGGCGCCCCGGCAGGGAGGTGACGACTTCGGGCTCGGAGGCGCTGCGCTCGGCCCGCCGCACGTGAGCCGACACCGCGGCCCGCGTGCGCACCAGCGTCGGCGCCGAGAACGCCCGGGCCGACGCCGCGCCACAGCCGGGGCAGGACGCCTCCGCCGGTGCGGTGCCGATCGGAAAAGTGACCTCGACCTCGCGGCAATGCGGACAGTTGTAGCCATATGTCGCCATAGCTCGCGTCCGTGGATGCGTGGGCGGCCCCGTCGGGCGATGCTCCGCAGGGCCGCCGTCGCCGTGACGGCCGGTCGCCGATGCGGCTACTCCCCGTCGCCGCTGTCGCCGCTGTCGTCGCCGCCGCCGCAATACTGCTGGTCCCACCGCGCGGTCCTGTAGCTGTAGCAGTAGTAGCAGCCGTCGTCCCTCCACTTGCACAGGTCGGAGGAGGAGGGGGCGCGGTGTCCGGCCGATGCGCAGACACTTGGGCTGGACGCCTCGGCGGCGCCGGTGACGACGAGCGTGGAGGCCGCCAGCGCGGCGGCGAAGAGGAGACGTTTGAGCATCAGAGATCACTCCCTGAGGTGAGAGCCGAGCCCGGATGGCGGGATGACCGGCGCCGGTTCCGGGTCTCGGGACACGCCGATGCGGCGCTGAACACCACCCACACTAATCCCGATATCTGGCGAAATCGCCCAGGCGGCGGCAAATATCGCTTTTGGCGGATGGCCGCGTGAACGCGATACCTCGAATGCGTCAGAGGAATACGGCATCGCGCCTCCGAGAGTGTGCAGGCGCCGTCCACCAGGGGAACCGTGTCTCCGGCGGAAGTCCGGACGGCGATTCCCCGGGGAATTCAAAGCGGCGCCACAGGGGCGGAAAATGCCGGACGAGAAAGCGGCGGAATCGTTGGCGTGGTACTGGGAGGAAACAGGAAGAACCAGAGGGGACGACGCCCTCGGACGGGAAGACCTGTCCGGCCTGCCGGACGGCCTCCCGCCCGGACCACGCCGACGTCCGGCCTGCGGACGGCCTCCCGCCCGGACCACGCCGACGTCCGGCCTGCGGACGGCCTCCCGCGCGGACCACGCCGACGTCCGGCCACGCCGCCTGGGGCGCCGGCGCGGGCCTCGGCCGGCGTGGGCGGTCCGGTCAGCGGAAGGGGGTGACGTCGACGCGGCCGTCGTCGCAGACGTTCGCCTTGAAGGGGATCTCCAGGTGGGCGACCTCGTCGGGCGGGATGATCATGAGACGGGCGGCCGGCTGGCAGGCCTTCTCGGCGCCCACCTTCATGACCGTCCAGTGCAGCCGTGCCCGCCCCTGGCCCCCGGGCCGCAGGGTGACCCGGTGCGGGGTGACGCTCTCCCTGCGGGTCCTGGTCCGCAGGGCGTCGCCCCTGCCGTCGATCATGACGAGCCCGACGAAGCCGTAGACCCAGCACGTCTTGGCCGAGGTGTTGGTGAACACGAGCGGCGCGTACCGCTGGCCGGCTCCGGCGTCGACCCGTCCGACGCTCGCCTTGAGCTGGGTCGTACGGCACCGCGCGACGGCGGACTCGCCGGCGGTGGCGGACTTCGCGGCGGCGGTGGACCCCGTGGCGGCCTGGGCCTGGACGCCTGAGCCGGCGACCGCCGCGAGCAGGGCGGCCGTCAGGACAAGTGGTGTGCGCATCTTCACACCAGATTGGACGCACATTAGGGCCGACTTGTTGGCCGTCGGGCCGACACCAGTGCCGCGACCGGCTGTGTGCTCGGTCACTGTGTCACAGGTCACATCGAGGGCGTGTCACGTGCGGGCGGGCGGCTCGCGTCTCGGGGTGGTCGGCACGAGGAGAAAGGCGGCGACCATGAGCGCACCAGAGGGCAGGACGGCCACCCACCACGTACTCATCCTGGGGGCGGGGTACGCGGGCATGTCCGCCGCGATCCAGCTCGCGGCCCGCGTGAAGCGGCGCGAGGACGTCCGGGTGACGCTGGTGAACGCCCAGGAGCGGTTCACCGAGCGGCTGCGGCTGCACATGACGGCGACCGGGCGGCGGCTCCCCGAGATGAGCATCCCCGAACTGCTGGCCGGCACGGGCGCGCGGTTCGTGCGCGGCCGGGTGACGGCCGTGGACGCGGAGGCGAGGACCGTGCGCGTGGACGACGAACGGGTGCTGCGCTACGACACGCTGGTGTACGCGCTGGGCGGCCTGCCCGACACCGAGGCGGCGCCGGGCGCCGAGGACCACGCCTACACGCTCGCCGGCGCGCGGGACGCCGAGTCGCTGGCCGGCCGGCTGGCCCGGCTCGGCGGCGGCACCGTCGCGGTCTGTGGCAGCGGGCTGACCGGCGTGGAGTCGGCCGCCGAGATCGCCGAGCGGCACCCCGAGCTGGACGTCGTGCTCCTTGGCCGGCAGGAACCGGGAGCGGCCATGCACCCCAAAGCCGGGGCGTACCTGCGGGCGGCGCTCGAACGCCTCCGCGTCCGCGTGCGCGCCGGGGCCGAGGTGGTGAAGGTGCTGCCCGGCGCGGTGGAACTGGCGGGCGGGGAGAGCGTCGCCGCCGACGTCGTCCTGTGGACCGGCGGCACCCGCGTGTCGCCGCTGGCCGCCGCAGCGGGCCTGACCGTCGACGAGCGCGGCCGCGTGGTCACCGACGAGGCGCTCCGGTCGGTGTCGCACCCGGAGGTGTACGCCGTGGGCGACGCCGCCGCGATCCGCCAGGGCTACGGCGTCATGCACGGCACCTGCCAGAGCGGCATGCCCACCGGGGTACACGCCGCGGTGTCCATCGTCCGCGCGCTGGACGGCAGGCGGCCCAAGCCGTTCCGCTTCGGCTACTACCACACGCCGGTGAGCCTCGGACGGCACGACGCGGTCGTCCAGTTCACCCACCCCGACGACAGCCCGCGACGGGTGTATCTGACCGGCCGCCTGGCCGCGCGCTATAAGGAGACGGTGAGCGCTTCCCCTTGGCCGACCTACGGCCGCATGAAGAAGATGCCCGCCTCGGGCGCCTTCTGGCCGCGCGGCGGCCGCTTCACCCGCACTCGGGGCGTGCGATGACGCACCCGTACGCCGACCACGACCAGCAGGTGTTCGACGAGCATCGCAACCTGCTGTTCTCGGTGGCCTACCGTCTGCTCGGCACCGTGGCCGACGCCGAGGACGCCGTGCAGGACGCCTGGATCAAATGGTCGGCCGCCGATCGCTCGCAGGTGGCCGACCCCAAGGCGTACCTGGCGCGCATCGTGTCGAATCTGGCGATGGAACGGTTGCGCTCGACCCGGCGCCGGCGCGAGACCTATGTCGGGCCGTGGCTCCCGGAACCCCTGCTGACCAGCGGCGACACCGCCGACGACGTCGCGGGCGCCGATTCGGTGTCGATGGCCATGCTGGTGGTGCTGGAGACGCTGAGCCCGCTCGAACGCGCGGTGTTCGTGCTGAAGGAGGTCTTCGGCTTCAGCCACGCCGAGATCGCCGTGGCCGTCGAGCGTTCGGAGCCCGCGGTGCGCCAGGCGGCGCATCGCGCCCGCGAGCACGTGCGAGCCCGGCGGCCGCGCTTCACCGCCGACCGGTCGCGGCAGCGCGAGGTCACCGGGCGGTTCCTCGCCGCCGCGACCGGAGGCGATATCAACACCCTCATGGAGCTGCTGTCCCCGAACGTCACACTGTGGACCGACGGCGGCGGCAAGGTGCGCCAGGCACTGCGTCCGGTCGTGGGCGCGCGGACGGTCGCCGCCTGGTTCGCGGCCATCGGCGAGGTCGCCTACCAGGGCGTCGAGCCGGCCGACATGACCGCGGAACCGGCCGAGATCAACGGTGGTCCGGGAATGGTGTTCCGCGGCCCGGGCCGGGTGATCGCCACCGTCACCTTCGACTTCGACGCCGACGGCCGGATCACCGCCATCCACAACGTCGCCAACCCCGACAAACTCCACGCCGTCGCGGGGGGAACCACCCGCGACCTCGGCACGCCCCGATGACCGCGCCCGTGCCCGCCCAGGGCACAGGTCGGAGCGGGACGCGAAGCAGGTAAGCGTCCGGGCGGGCTGGTGCGTATAGGGGACGTGGAGCATCTGGATTTCGAGCAGTTCTACGGGGAGAACCGGGATGCCTGCCTCCGCGCGGTGCTGGCCGCCACCGGCGACCGGCAGCTGGCGGAGGACCTGGTCGCCGAGGCGTTCACCCGCGCGTGGACGTCCTGGCGCAAGGTGAGCAGGCATCCGGCGCCGAACGCCTGGATCGTCCGCGTGGCGCTCAACACCCGGGTCACCTGGTGGCGGCGCCGCCGTCACGAGGTCGCGCTGACCGACCACGAAGCCGTGGATCCCGCGGGGGCGGACGTGGCCGGCGTGGACCCCGCTCTGCTGGTGGCGCTACGGCGCCTGCCACGGCGGCAGCGGGAGGTGGTGGCGCTGCGCGTGTTCCTCGATCTGGACACCGAGACCACCGCCGGCGCGCTGGGGATCGCTCCAGGAACCGTGACCGCACATCTGTCGCGCGCCGTCGCGGCGATGCGCGGTCACCTCGCACCAGTCAACAGCCAGGAGGGCGAACGATGAACGACAACGACGTGCTGGACGCGGTACGGGACTCGATGGCCGGAGTGCACATGCGCACGCCGGTGCAGAAGGTCGTGGCGGCGGGCCGGGCGCGCCGCCGCCGCAGGATCGCGGGGGTCGCCGGCGGCGCAGCGCTGGCGGCCGGCCTCGCGCTGACGCCCGTGCTCGACAACCCGCAGGTGAACGCGCCGCCACTCGCGTCCGGCAACCAGGTGCACGTGCACCTGGCCGCGTTCTCCGTCGACAGCAACCCCGACGGCACGGTCACCGTGAAGATGACCAAGCGGCAGTCGCTGGACCCGGCGACCATGGAGCGGACCCTGGCCCAGGCCGGCATCCCCGCCCAGATCACGATCAACAAGTGGTGTGAGCCGACGGACCATTCGCAGAACCTGGACAAGGACTTCAGGAAGGTCCTGCACGACGGGCGCCAGCCCAACGGGGAACCCGTGATGATCTTCACGCCCTCGGCGATGCCCCCGGCGACCAAGCTGGTCATCGGCATGCGGACCGAGGACTACCAGCCCGAATCCACCAGCCGGGTCGCGGTCTCGATGGTCCTGGTGCCCAACGACGCCCCGCTGACCTGCTCCACGGACGTCCCGAAGGGCCCGCCGCGCGACCCCAGGCACGGAGGCAAGCCCACGGGCAAGCCGGACCAGGCCGACCCGAACAACGACCCCAAGACCGACCCCAAGAACGACCCCGATTTCACCGAGAAGCAGAAGCTGAAGACGGAGTACAAGGGCTAGATCGTCAGGGATCCCCGCCGCGACGGCAGGGCCGGGCGACCTCCCTCCCCGGGGTCGCCCGGCCCTGTTCTCTCATGTCCCGGAACCGATGACGGCGGCTAGGGGAGCCGGTGGCGCACCCAGACGTTGGGCTCGACGTAGACGGCGTGGCCGTGGTCGGCGTCGCAGTGGACGGGCACCAGCGCGCCCGGGACCTCCACCTCGCCGGAGTCGTCGAAAGCAAGGCCCGTCCAGCCTCGCCACTCCTCCACGGTGCCCGGCACCACCATGGATCGCCGGGCGACCTTCTCGATGACGCCGCCGGCCCGCACGTGGACGCGCAGCCAGGGGTCGGCCGGCAGGCCGTCCTCCCTGTGCAGGGCGGCGTAGTCCGCCATCGGGGTGCGCGGCTGGAGGTGCTTGCCGCTGGGGCGCACCGGAGCGAAGAGTTCGCCGAAGCCGAGGCGTGCCGCCTGGTCGCGCAGCGCGCCGAGCATGACCGCCGACAGGCCCTTCCCCTGCATGTCGGGCCTGATCGTGATCTCCAGCGCCGAGATCGCGTCGGGCGCCCGCCCGCGGCGTCGCGCCCTCGCCGCGCGCCACAGCACGCCGTCCCAGCCGTCGTCGGGCAGTTCGTCGCCTTCGAGCAGGAAGGGCGCCGAGAAGGCGCGCGCGACGAGCTCGCCCGGCTGGTCGCGGTCCTCGGCGACCAGCGCGAACTCCGCGTACTCGGCGCCGACCACCGGGTAGAACAGGTCGGCGACCGGGTCCTCCTTCATGAAGACCGGCCAGCTGTCGGGCATCGCCCACAACCGGGACTCCAACTCGGGGCGCTCCGCGAGCGTGGTGATGCGCAGGTCCATGACCCGATTGTCACCACGCGGCCATGCGCCGCCAAGAGGCCGTGCGTCAGTTCTGTCCGATCGTCTTCTCGATGGCCTCGATGACCGACGGGTCCTCGGGCTCGACGCGCGGGCGGAACCGCGCGACGACGGCGCCGTCGCGGTCGAGCAGGAACTTCTCGAAGTTCCACTGGACGTCGCCCGCGTCGCCCGAGGCGTCCGGGGTCTCCACCAGGGACGTGTAGAGCGGGTGGCGGTCATCGCCGTTGACGTCGAGCTTCTCCAGCAGGGGGAAGTCCACGCCGTAGGTCGTGACGCAGAAGTCCTGGATCTGCTCGGACGACCCCGGCTCCTGCCCGGCGAACTGGTTGCAGGGAACGCCGACGACCGTGAAACCACGCTCGCCGAAGCGCTGCTGGAGCCGGACCAGACCGGCGTACTGAGGGGTGAGGCCGCATCTCGACGCGACGTTGACCACCAGGGTCACCGCGTCGCCGGTCAGCTCCGCCAGCGTGGTCGGCGCATCGGCAAGTGTGCGCACCGGAATATCCCGAGGAGTCATGGGGCAACTCTAGACACGCTCGTTCCTCGGTCCGGCAGAGGGATCGCGGTCGCGGTGCGGGAGGCGGCGGTCGCGGGGGCGACGGCGTCGTCGCGGAGGTTGACCGGACGGTAGGCGTGGAACTGGGAGCCCGCGGTGAGCCCGTCCTTGACCACGCGGTGGTCGGTGCCGTAGCCGGCGCGCTGCTGGTAGGCCCAGTAGGAGGTGTGCGCGGCGTCGGCCCACTTGTCGAAGATGACCACCGCGCGCGCGGTGTTGCCGCCCACCGGATCGATCACCAGGTCGCCCCGGCGCAGCTCGGCCATCTTGATGGGACGGCTGTAGGCACGCGAGGCCAGGCTGATGGTGTTCGGGCCCGGCCGGGGCAGCCCGAGCGCCATGGAGACGTAGCCGGAGCCGTCGGTCCGGTACCCCTCGTAGGTCTTGAACTGGCTGTAGGGGACGCGCCGAGCGGTGGCCGGGCGCCAGCCGCCCGCGCGGGCGATCATCGCCGTCCGGGCGATGACGGGCGGCGGAGTCACCGTTCCGCCCGCCGCTCCCGTGGTGCGCGCGGTGCTCGGCGTGGCCGTGGGCCGCGCCTCGCCGCCCGCGTCGCCGCCGAGGGCCGAGATGGCGAGCACCACGCCGGCGGCCATGCCCACGACCAGGCCCGCCGCCGCACCGACCATGAACCGCCGCCTCAGTCGCTCCGCCGGCCCGCGCGGCGCCACCGCGCCAGGCGCCGGCCCGGCCTCCCGGACGGCCTGACCCTCGATGACCCGGGTCTCCAGGGCCGTGGTCGCGCCGACGGGTGTTTCCGGGTCCGGCGACCCGTCGCTCAGGGGGCCGGGGTGAGCCGGGTCCAGGACGGCGGCGGTGGCGGTGTCGATGGCTGTGTCGGTGGCTGTGTCGGTGGCTGTGTCGGTGGCGGTGTCGGCGGGCGGGTCCCATTCCGCCGAGCGTCGCGCCTGTTCGGCCGACTCCCACAGTTCGCGGAAGCGACGCCCGTCCGCACGGCACAGCCGGGCGAGCCCCTCCACGGCGTCCAGCGGGATCCACGTCTCCCCGGAGAGCCATCGCCCCCAGGACGACCGGCTCGCGTGGGTGGCCTGTTCCAGCGCCCGCAGGTCGAGTCCCGCCCGTTCCTTCAGCGCTCTCAGCTCCCGCAGCAGCACGCGGGTCGGCTCGGGGAGATCGTCGGGGAGCGGGCGCAGCCGTCGGCTCCGGCTCGGGTTTCCGGTTCCATTCGCCACGGTGGTTCGTCCCAACCTTGTCCCAGCGGTCTGAGTCATCGCAGGTCATGTCGACACCTAGGCGGCTATTGTCCCAACTTCACCAATTTCACGAAGCGTTTCAGGAATTTCCTGTCAGCGTGTGTGCTCGGCCGGCCAACCGAACGATCGAACGGCAGGGACAAGGAGAGCACATGCCCTCGGACCGAAGCTTCAGGATCACGGCGGGACACCTGGCACTCATCACCGTGGTCACCTGCGGCGGCCTCGCCCCCGCGGCGGCGGCGCACGCGGCGTCCCCCACCCCCGGCGTCCCGGCCGCGGTGGTGGGCACCGGCACCACCGCGGTGCCCCAACTCGCGGCCGCCGCGGCCGCCGCGCCGATCACCCGCTCGCAGGTGATCGCCCGCGCCAAGACGTGGAATCCCCACACCTCCAAGCGGGTGCCCTACAGCCAGACCAAGACGCACGGCGGCTACCGGACCGACTGCTCCGGCTACGCCTCCATGGCGCTGGGCCTGGCCAAGCCCGGACCGATCACCGTGGGGCTCGCCAAGAGCGCCTACACCCGCCGCATCCAGATGTCGGAGCTGCGCAGAGGCGACCTGGTGATCGACGCGATCGGCTCCAACACCACCCGTCATGTGGTCATCTTCGACAAGTGGGCCAACTCGGCGCACAGCTCCTACTACGCCTACGAACAGCGCGGCCATTACGGGACCGACTACCGCACGCGCACCTACGGCCTGTCGTCGGGAAGTGAGTACAAGCCCTACCGCGCGCTGAACATCCGCGAGGACGCGCCGCCGCCGCCCCCTCCCACGGTCACCCGCGCGCAGGTGATCGCCCGGGCCATGTCCTGGAACCCGGGGACCGCGAAGCGGGTGCCCTACAGCCAGGCCAAGCAGTACGGCGGCTACCGGACCGACGGTTCCGGCTACGTGTCGATGACGCTGGGCCTGCCCAAGCCCGGACCGCTCACCACCGCCCTGGCCTCCAGCGCCTACAGCCGTCCCATCGCGATGGCGCAGTTGCTCCAAGGCGACCTGGTGATCGATCCGGTGGGCGGCAACACCGCGCGCGCGGTGGTCATCTTCGACAAGTGGGCCGACGCCGCGCACACCTCCTACTGGGCCTACCAGCAGCGCGCCGGATACGGCACCGACCACCGCGTGGTCAAGGACGGGCTCACCGCGGGCTCCCAGTTCCACGCCTACCGTCCCACGAGGATCCGCTAGTGCCCAGGCCACACCTGATGCGCAGGACGCCCCCGCGTGCCGGATCGTCCCGGCACGCGGGGGGCCGCGCGGCGGGCGCCGGGACGGCGGTCCTGATCGCGGCGGCGATGGCGGTGACCGCTCCCGGCACACCCGCGCGGGCCGCCGCCGTCTCGACCGCGCGAGCCGCCGTCCTGACCGCGCGAGCCGCCATTTCGACCACGCGGGCCGCCGTCTCGACCGCGCCCTGCGGGGGCGCGGCGGTGACGGCGGGGGACGCGGACCTGGCCGCGCGGCTCGACACCCGGATGACGATGAAGATGCGCGGGTACCTGGACGGCTACCGCGTCACCTGCGCCCGGGCGGTCGTCGCGGCCGTCCGCGCCCGCGGGCTGCCCCGTGAGGCCGCGGTGATCGCCGTCACCACGGCCATCGTCGAGTCGGGCGTGCGGAACATCGACCGCGAGGTCGACCACGACAGCCTGGGCGTGTTCCAGCAGCGGGCCACGTGGGGCACCGCCGCCCAGCGGCTGGACGTGGCGTGGGCGACCGGCGCGTTCCTGGACAAGATGCTGCGCAAGTACCCCGACGGCTCGTGGCGCTCGGCGGTGGTGGGCGAGGTCTGCCAGCGCGTCCAGGTCTCGAAGTACCCGGAGCGGTACCAGCCGCAGGCGGCGGACGCGCGGCTGATCGTCGAGGAGCTGTGGCCGGTCCCCGGCCTGACGCCGGCGCAGGTCATCGCCAGGGCCCTGACCTGGAACCCGGGGACCGTGAAACGGGTGCCCTACAGCCAGGTCAAGCGGTACGGCGGCTACCGGGCCGACGGCTCCGGCTACGCCGCGATGGCGCTGCGGCTCGGCGGGCCCGGCCCCGACTCGCGGGGGCTGGTCTCGGCCCGCTACAGCACGCGCGTCGCGGTCGCCGCGCTGCGGCCCGGCGACCTGGTCATCAGGGCCACCGGCCCGGCCGCCGGCCGGCAGGTGATCATCTTCGAACGGTGGGCGGACGCCCGGCACACCTCGTACTGGGCGTACCAGCAGCGTCGTGGCTACGGCACCGACCACCGGCGGCTGAGCGACGGCATCTCCCCGGCGGCCGGCTTCCTGGCCTACCGCCCGCACGCCGTCCGCTGATCGGCCCGTCAGGCGCGCTCGTGGAGCAGGAGCAGGGTGTAGGCGGCCACGGAGGAGGAGTCGGTGACGGCGCCGGTGAGGATCATGTGCTCGAACTCCGAGCGGGAGACCCAGCGCTGGCGCATGTCCTGCTCGCTGTGCTCCCGCTCGGCCTGGCCCTCGGTGAGCCCGGTGGCCAGGTACACGTGCAGGCCCTGGTCGGTCATGCCGTGGGCGTTGTCCAGGCGGCCGATGTGCCGCAGGTCGGCGGCCCGCAGGCCGGTCTCCTCCGCCAGCTCCCTGCGGGCCTCCTCCTCGCGGGTGGTGGCCTGCGCGGAGCCCTGCGGAAAGCTCCACGAGCGGCGGCCGATCGGGTAGCGGTACTCCTCGACCAGGTGGAAGCCGTCGTCCTCCAGCGGGACGACGAGCACGAAGTCGGGCCGGACGACGTACCCGTACAGGCCGGGGGAGCCGTCGGGATGCTCGATGGCGTCCTCGCGCACCGTCATCCACCGGTTGCTGTAGACGACCTTGGAGGACACCTGCCGCACCACGGCGTGCGCGTCGGTCATGACGCCGCATCCTACCCGGGCCGTCCCTCCGCGGCAGGCGGCCGAGGACGGCCCGCAGGGTAGCGTCGGAGCATGCGGCTTCATGTGGGATGCGCGATGTGGACGCACACGCCGTGGCAGGGACGATATCTCCCCCACCCGCTCGCCCCCGGCGAGCGCCTGCGGGCGTACGCGACCTGGTGTGACGCGGTGGAGGGCAACACCACGTTCTACGCGACGCCGGCGCGGAGCACCGTGGAGTCGTGGGCGCGGCAGACCGGCCCCGACTTCCGCTTCGTGGTCAAGCTGCCCAAGTCGATCACGCACGAGCGCCGGCTGTCCGGCGCCGAGGAGGAGCTGCGCGCCTTCCTCGCGGCGATCGAGCCTCTCGGGCCGCGTGCCCACGCGCTGTGGATCCAGCTCCCCGGGTCCTTCGCCCCGGGCGACACCGGCGCGCTCGCGGGCTTCCTGCGCGGGCTTCCCGGCGGGTACCGCTACGCCGTCGAGGTGCGCCACCGCGCGTTCTTCGACGACGAGAGGTCGGCGGGGCTGCTCGAACGGGTGCTGTCGGGGGCCGGGGCCGAGTGGGTGCCCTTCGACACCACGGTCCTGTTCCAGAGCCCTCCGAGCAGCGACGCCGAACGGGAGGCGTGGACGAGGAAACCGCGGGTCCCGCGCCGGACGGCCGCGCTCACCGACCGTCCGATCGTCCGCTACCTGGGCCGGGACGACGCGGCCCGCACGGTGGAGGGGTGGCGGCCGTGGGTGACCACGGTGGCGGAATGGCTGCGCGAGGGCCGTGCGCCGACGGTGTTCGTGCACACCCCCGACAACGCCGACGCGCTGATGCTCGCCCGCCGCTTCCACGACGACGTGCGCGCCCAGGTGCCGGCCCTGGAGCCGCTGCCCGACCCGCTGCCGGCCGAGCCGCTGACCCTGTTCTAGCGCGTCGTCGTTCTAGCGCGTCGTCCCAGCGCCCCGCCGCGGCTCAGGTGAGGGCGGCGGACAGGCGGTCGCGCAGCGCGGCCTCGTGGGCGGGGTCGGTGCGCAGGGTCACGGTGAGCCCGTCGCCGGCGGCCCCGGCCAGGACGTCGAGCAGGGTGGCGAGCTGCGCGGGCGGTTCGGCGGCGAGCAGGTCCTCGGCGTGCTCCACGGTCAGGGCGACCGGCCCGGAGCCGGTGGCGTCGCGCAGGGAGTCGGCGAAGGCGTCCCAGTTGCGGCCGAAGTAGCCGGGGAAGCGCAGGACCCGCGCCGCCTCCTCGAAGAGGGCGGCGCGGGTGCGGCACGCGCTCCCGTCGACGACCGCCGGCGCCGGGCCGGTGGACACCGTCAGCCATCGGGGCAGCGGACGTTCGGCGGGTGTCATGGGTTTCCTAGAGCCGGTAGAAGTCGGTGTAGTGGTTGGGCGAGAACCAGGTCACGCCGGTGCTGCGGTTGACAACGATGCGGTAGGCGTCACGGGCGGCGCCCTTCGCGCGGGAGTACACGTCGTACTCGTAGTAGGTCGCGCCGCTGGGGAGCTGACCCTCGCGGTTGTAGAAGCGCCCGCCAGTGTAGTTGTAGCGGCCGTCCGGCCAGGAGTACCAGCCGCTGGTGGTGGGGTAGCCCTTGGAGGCCCAGATCGAGTCGGCCGAGCGCGCGTCCGCGCAGCGGGAGATGGTGCAGGAGCCGTAGACCGACGCGTCGGCGGGGGTGATGCCGACCAGGCCGGTCAGGGACACGAGGGCGGCGAGCACGACGGTCAGCCGTGCCGGCCAGAAAGGTCGCGGGCGTTGCAGGGTGTGCACGTGGCCTCCTTGCGGGGGATGCGCGAACGGACCCTGTAATGATCACCGACAAATGCTGTCAAATAACGACAACGGTCGCCGAAAGCCGAATGAACTCTTCGTAGCCTTCGCCGTCGCGGATGGCCGGTTCCCCGTCCACACCGGTCCAGGCGGGGTGCACGGCGGTGGCGAGCGACCGCCGGCGGGCCGCACGCCGCCGAGGGCACGCAGGTCGTGCGTGCTCATCTTCGGACGGCGCGGGAGCCGGCAGGTAACGCGTGGTCATCTTCGGACGGCGCCGAGGACACGCAGATCGTGCGTGCTGATTCGGTGCGCCGAGGGCTCGCACGTCGTGCGTGGTGATGCCTGGAGGGCGCCGAGGACACACAGATCGTGCGTGAAGATCCCTGACGGCGCCGAGGGCACGCAGGTCATGCGTGGTGATCCCTGGACGACCGGCGCTTCCACCGCCCGGCTCGCGACGAGGGGGCGGCGCGGACGCCGCCCCCTCGCCGTGCTCACGGCCGGTCATGCCGAGTAGAAGTCCGCCAGTTCGGCGCTGAGGACCTTGGTGTCGAGCTGGCCGTGCGCCATGCCGTCCAGGGTGGCCAGCCGCGAGTCGGGCAGGACCGCGTCGACCGCGCGCGCCGCGTCCTGCATGCGCGGGGAGCTCTCGGCGCCGACCAGCACCAGCGTCGGAACGGTGACGGAGGCGAAACGCTCGGCGGGCACCGGCCCGGGGCCGACGATGGCGGCCTCGTAGGCCAGGGTGTGGGCGACGTCCTCCATACCGGCCCAGAACGGCTGCTCGCGCAGCTGCCCGATCATCTCGGCGGGGACGTCGGCGCCCTTGACCATGAACAGCTCGACCGCGTCGCCGCGGCGGCCGGCGCGCACCAGGTCGCTGATCTCCTTCTCGCTGGGCAGGGCGGCCCGGCTGCCGTCGGTGACGTACGGCGGCTCGAACACCACCAGCTTGCTGATCTTGGATCCGGCGTGCGCGGCCTCCAGGGCCAGGGCGCCGCCGGAGGAGCCGCCGAACACCAGGGCCGAGCCGCCGGCCTCCTCGATGAGGGCGTCGAGGTCCTCGATCTCGCGCCGCACGGCGTAGGGCTCGGTGTCACCGCTGTCGCCGCGGCCGCGGCGGTCGTAGTTGAACACGGTGAACCGGGACGACAGCTCCTCGGCGACCGCCACGAACAGGGGGTTGGTCCGCTCGGCGAAGCCGCCGCCGACCAAGATGACCGCGGGCCCGGTGCCAGAGCGGTCGTAGGCGATGGTGGTGCCGTCTGCCGACGTGACCTTCTGCATTGTGATCACTCTTTCCATGGACGTCATCCGGTCGGATGCGGGTGGGTGCCGTTCGGGTGGGAGGCGGTGGTCCCGTTTTCGCGGTCACCGCCCGCCGCACTTCCTACGGTGCCACCGAAAACTAAAGTTGTCAAGAACAAAGTTGTCTTCGGCGCGTGCCGTCATCGCGGACCGAGCTGTGGGACGCGTACGAGACGACGGCCCGGCACATGGACGACGGCGCTCACGACGGCGCTCACGTGCTGACCGACGTGTTCGACTGCGACGCCCCCAGGGCCGAACTGCTCGCCCGGCTCGGGTTCGAGCGCTTCCGCGCCGTCCGGCCGGTCGGACGCGCGCTCCTGAGGCGGGCTGGTGCGGACGCGTGCTCCTGAGGCCGGCCGGCGGACGCGGGCCCGAAGCGGCCTAGAAGCCCGTGGCTCCGTCGATGCGCTCGCGGAGCAGGTCGGCGTGGCCGTTGTGCCGGGCGTACTCGGCGATCGTGCTGACGAGGATGCGGCGCAGCGAGACGGGCTCGCCGGTCGAGCGGCGTGTGCCGGTCGCCTCCAGGGAGGCCGCCTCGACGATGCGGCGGGAGTGGGCGCACTCGGCGCGCCAGACCTCCAGCGCCTCGGCGGGATCGCCGTCGAGGGAGCCGAAATCCTGGTCGGGATCGTCGTCGGAGTAGTAGAGCATCGGGACGTCCTCGCCGGCGAACTGCAGGCGGAACCACCAGCGCTCGACCGCGGCGAGATGGCGGATCAGACCGTGCAGGCTCATCGCGGACGGCGGGACGCTCCTGTCGGACAGCCGCTCGGCCGGGAGCCCGGAGCACTTGAGCTCGAAGGTGTGGCGATGCCAGTCGAGATAGGAGGTGAGGATCTCGCGCTCGTCGCCCACCAGGGGAGGGTCTGCGCGGGAGCCGTCGTCCCAGGACGGCGAGAAGTTCTCGGCGGGGATCTGAGTCATGGCTCCGCAGCATGCCAGGCGGGGCCGACAGTCTCGGCCCCGCCCGCCGCGCTCAGGACCCTCAGGACTCCGCCGTGCCGGTGTCGGGCCGGGTGCTCGGATGGACGGCCACGATGACCCGGTGGTCGCGCCCGCCCGCGGCCCCCTCGTCGTGGTACTTGCCCACCAGCGTGGTGACCGCCTCGGCCAGCTCGCGGGCGAACGCGGCGCGGTCGGCGGCCGAGGAGAAGCGGATCTCGCCGTCGATGGCGAAGGTGGCGACCTTCTGGCGCGCCTTGGCCGCCCCGGTGATCAGCTGCCCGACGTCGCGCACCAGCCGGGAGGCCACCGCCAGCAGCCACCGCGCCGACATCTGGTCGGGCGAGCGCGCCGGGTCGGGGGCGACGGCGGCCAGCGCCACCGGCGAGATCACATAGGACGCCGCGGTGGCGCGCATGACCCGCTCGGTCACGTTGCCCTTGCGCCGCTCTTCCACCAGCTCGACCAGCCCGTACCGCTCAAGGGTCTTGAGGTGGTAGTTCACCTTCTGCCGCGGCAGGCCGACCTTGGCCGCCAGCGTGGTGGCCGACCCGGGGACGGCCAGCTCGGCCAGCAGACGGGCGCGCACCGGATCGAGCGAGACCTCGGCCGCCGCCGGGTCCTCGATGACCGCTACATCCAACATGACTACACGGTCTCAGCCGAAAGTATTAGTTGTCAAGACGCAGGAAGTTGTCGGGCCGATATCCGGGAAATGACCTGGACGTCACGCCCTTCCGGACCGTGGCCCGGCGGGGCCACGGTCCGCGGGACGAGCCGGTGGTCGCCGCGTCAGGAAACGTGGGGCTGCTGCGTCGAGGTGATCGTGGCCGGCATGGAGGTCGTGCTCGGGGTGGAGGTCGCCGTCGCGCTGACCGGCGTGCCGAGCTGGCTCGGGAAGACCAGGCGGATGTTGATGGACTGGGCCTGGCGGTTGACGTTGGCGCTGCGGCTGAGGCTGTGGTTCAGGTGGCGGGCCCAGTTGCGGGCCCAGCTGCGGGCGAAGCTCCGGTTCCAGTTGCGGTTGCGGTTACGGTGACGGGACCAGTCCCGGTAGTCTCCCCCGCCCCCCTTGGTGACGGTGGTCGCCGCGTTCGCGCCGGTGATCGTGGTCGCGGCCCCCAGGCCGAGCATGCCCCCGGTGAGCGCTGCGCAGATCGTCAGCGTGCTCACGAACTTCTTGGCGTTGGGCATTGCATATCCCCCTTGGACGACTTCGGGTGCTTGAAGGGTGCATTCAGCGGCATCGCGGTGAATGCTGTGGTGACTCAGTGAGTCTCGCTATCTGTCTGTTTTCCTCGGGCGACGTCGGACAAACGAATAACTGCCACTTTTGCGATGTGCTTAATCTCTTGTTGTGGTCTTCGGTTCCATATTTCCCGACTTCAGCGGACTTGCTCGTCTTGATCTTGCTATAACTCGGCACCCTCGGCGGCCCGTGCGCCCGCCGCTCGAACCGCTATTTCGGGGAACCTAGCCCTTAATCCTTATAAGGGCGTTTCCCGCTTAGTGTCCGTTGCGTACGGAAGAAGGATGCTTTCTTGCGCGGAAAGCCGCGACTGGTAATCGCGCGGAGAAGTGCCTGGATATCGGGACAAGGGCTGTCATGTCCGTCAGGCCGGATCTCTGGGCCCATGGACCCCGGTGCGGCAGCACGCGCCGGTACCACATATGGTCCGGTGCATGACTGCTCATTATGACGTCGTGGTGGTCGGAGCCGGCCCCGGTGGGTATGTCGCGGCCATCCGGGCCGCCCAGCTCGGCCTGAGCGCGGCCGTCGTCGAAGAACGCTACTGGGGCGGTGTCTGCCTCAACGTGGGCTGCATCCCCTCCAAGGCGCTGCTGCGCAACGCCGAGCTCGCCCACCTGTTCACCCAGGAGGCCAAGACCTTCGGCATCCACGTGGAAGGCAAGGTGACCTTCGACTACGGCGAGGCGTTCAAGCGCAGCCGCAAGGTCGCCGACGGACGCGTCAAGGGCGTCCACTTCCTGATGAAGAAGAACGGCATCACCGAGTACGACGGCCGGGGGACCTTCACCGACCCCCACACGCTGCAGGTGGCCCGTTCGGACGGCGGCGCCGAGACCGTGACGTTCGACCACTGCATCATCGCGACGGGCGCGACGACGCGGCTGCTCCCAGGCACCTCCGTCAGCGACCGGGTCGTCACCTACGAGGAGCAGATCCTCAGCGACGCCCTCCCCGAGAGCATCGTCATCGCGGGCGCCGGCGCCATCGGCGTCGAGTTCGCCTACGTCCTGCGCAACTACGGGGTCAAGGTGACGATCGTCGAGTTCCTCGACCGCATCGTGCCCCTGGAGGACGAGGAGGTCTCGGCCGAGCTGGCGCGCAGGTACAAGCGGCTCGGCATCGAGGTGCTCACCTCCACCCGGGTGGAGGACATCGACGAGTCCGGCGAGAAGGTCAAGGTCACGGTGTCGAGCGGCGGCGAGCGGCGCACGCTCGAGGCCGACAAGGTGATGCAGGCCATCGGCTTCCAGCCGCGCGTCGAGGGCTACGGGCTGGAGAACACCGGCGTGCGCCTCACCGAGCGCGGCGCCATCGACATCGACGGGCTCTGCCGCACGAGCGTGCCGCACATCTTCGCCATCGGGGACGTCACCGCCAAGCTCATGCTGGCGCACGCGGCCGAATCCATGGGCATCGTCGCCGCCGAGACCATCGCCGAGGCCGAGACGATGGAGCTCGACTACGTCATGATCCCGCGCGCCACCTACTGCCAGCCGCAGATCGCCAGCTTCGGGTTCACCGAGGCCCAGGCGCGCGAGAAGGGCTTCGAGGTCAAGGTGGCGAAGTTCCCCTTCACCGCCAACGGCAAGGCGCACGGGCTCGGGGACGCCGTGGGGTTCGTCAAGATCCTCAGTGACGCCCGGTACGGAGAGCTGCTCGGCGCGCACCTGATCGGCCCCGAGGTCACCGAGCTGCTGCCGGAGCTGACCCTGGCCCAGCAGTGGGACCTCACCGTCAACGAGGTGGCGCGCAACGTGCACGCCCACCCGACGCTCGGCGAGGCGGTGAAGGAGGCGATCCACGGGCTGGCGGGCCACATGATCAACATGTGATTCCCCGGGACGCGCCGACGTGTCAACCGCACCGGTGTCATCACTTGGCGTGTAGCTTCGACTACCGAGAGTAGCGACGCGTACACGTGAAAGGGATCGGACATCATGCGGGGGAAGTTCATCAGAGCGGCTCGGACGTTCGCGGTCGCCTCCGGTTGCGCGGCGGTCCTCGCCGCCGCGACGGGCGCCTCGCCCGCCGTGGGCGCGGCCGCGGCGCCCGGCCCCATCCGCAACCACGCCAACTGGCGATGCCTGGACGCCGACCTGAACACCATCGGCCCCAACGGCACCAAGGTGCAGCTGTGGAACTGCAACGGCTGGAACAACCAGAAGTGGACCTACGACGTGCGGACGCACACGATCCGCAGCCAGTACAACGGCCGCTGCCTGGACGCCGACCTCAACACCATCGGCGGCAACGGCACCAAGGTCCAGCTCTGGGACTGCAACGGCTGGAGCAACCAGAAGTGGATCTACGACGCCATCAGCCACACCATCTACAGCATGTACAACGGGCGGTGCCTGGACGCCGACCTGAACGGCATCGGCGGCAACGGCACCAAGGTCCAGCTCTGGGACTGCAACGGCTGGGCCAACCAGAAGTGGACCATCTGAGGGGCCTGAGATGCGACGCCACCTTCTCGCAGCGATAAGGACGCTCCTCGTCGCGGCGGGCTGCCTCGCCGCCACCGCCACCGCCGCCTCGGCGACCGCCGGCGGCGGCGCCGGGAGCGGCCCCATCCACAACCGCGCCGACGGCCGCTGCCTGGACGCCGACCTCGGCCGCATCGGCAGCAACGGCACCCGCATCCAGCTGTGGAGCTGCAACGGCTGGGCGAACCAGACCTGGAGCTACGACCCGGCCACGCACACCATCAGGAACCTGGTCAACGGCCGCTGCCTGGACGCCGACCGCGGCAACCTCGTCAGGAACGGCACCCGGGTGCAACTGTGGGACTGCAACGGCGGCGCCAACCAGCAGTGGCTGTACGACCGGCACAGCCACGCCATCTACAGCCTGGCCGGCGGGCGATGCCTGGACGCCGACCTCAAGGGCGTCGGAAGCAACGGCGCCCGCGTCCACCTGTGGGACTGCAACCGCTGGAGCAACCAGAAGTGGAGGCTGTGACCGCGCGGGCCCCGCACCAGCATGTTCACCGGTCCGGAGGGTAGAGGCAGGCGCAACGACCGGACCGAGGAGAACGCATGAAGAAACTGCTGAAACTCGTGGTGACCCGCTGGCTGGCCCGCACGCCGTTCGGGCTCGTCGTCCTCGGCGTCGGATGGTGGCTGATGCGCAAGCGCCGCGGCGACCAGCCCGGCGAGCGTCGCGACGCGCTGCGCGAGCCCGGCCGCTCGTCCCGCAACCCGTACGCCGGGCGGCGTCCCGTGGCGGGCGGCCGCCGGTAAGGGGCACGGGCTCCCGCGGTCACACCCGTTCCTGGCGAGGGAAGACCACTTCTCTCACCAGGAGCAGGACCGCGGCCGCCAGCGGGATGCCGAGCAGCGCGCCGACGATGCCGAGCAGCGCCCCGCCGAGCAGCGCGCCGATGATCGTGGCGACCGGCGGCACCGCGACCGACGACTTGAACACCGGCGGCGAGATCACGTAGTTCTCGATCTGCTGGTACACGATGAAGAAGATCACACACGCGATGCCGACCTGCACCGAGGTCAGGAATCCGACGCCGGAGGCCACCACGGCCCCGGCCACCGCCCCGACCATGGGGATGAGGTCGGTCACGGCCACGAAGATGGCCAGGGCCAGCGCGTAGGGCACCTTGAGCACCGACAGGAAGACGAAGGTCACCCCGCCGGCGATCAGGGAGATGATCAGATTGCCGGCGACGTAGCCGCCGATCTGCCTGAGGATCTCGTCGCCGAGCAGCCGCACGCGCGTCCGCCGGGAACGCGGGACCAGCCGGTACCCGGTCTCCTTGATCGAGTGCAGCGAGCCGAGGAAGTAGAGCGTCAGCACCAGCACCGTCAGCCCGCTGAACAGCGCGCTGATCACGACGCTCGCCACGCCGAGCAGGCCGCCGAACATCTGGCTTGCCAGACCGCCGCTGGTCACGTACTGCTGCAGCTTCTCCAGCACCTGGTAGCGCTGGTCGACCGAGCGGATCACCGGGTGGTTCTGCAGTTGCTGGACGTACTCCGGCAGGTGCTGGATGAAGCCGGTGGTCTGGTCGGTGAGCGGGGGCACGATCGCCAGCCCGAAGGCCACGAAGAACGCGATGACCCCGCCGAACACGATCGTGATCGCCAGGCGGCGCGACAGGTTGCGGCGCTGGAGCGCCTCCACGGCCGGGTTGAGCCCGATCGCCAGGAACAGCGAGACGATGATCAGCACGATGGCGGACCCGGCGGAGGCGATGGACTGCACGAGCAGCCAGGCGGTGAGCACGCCCAGGGCGGCGGTCAGGCCGAACATGAACGGGTTGCTCCGCAACGGACGGCCGGGCCGGCCGAACGGCTGCTCGTACTCCTTGGGGTCGATCTTGCGGGGTTCTCCCGCGCCGTCGCCGGCCGGGTCGCCGGCCGTGCGGGACACCTCGGAGGAACCGGAGGGCGCCGCGGGGCGGGGGTCGCCGGCCACGCCCGCGTCCGTGGGTGCGGCGTCGGACGCGCCAGGGTTCTCGGCGCCTTCCGCGGGGAACGAGGGGAACACGCTGGAGATGTCTGCGCGCTCGGAGCTGCCAGTGTCGGACACGCGTCCTTGCTGCCCGGCGGAGGCGGGTTCAGTCCCGCTCCCTGCCTGATAAATGCCGGAATTTCGCGATCTGGACTATCGGCTGCGGCGCGTTACCGTCCCAGGACGGCAGGAAGCGCCCCCCGGATGCTCCGGAGGGCGCCTCGCCGCTCGGTTCAGTACATCTTGCGCGAGGTGTCGTCGGCCCTCATGCCGCCTTCCTCGGCGCCGCCCATGTCGTCCACCCTCTCGCCGGGCCACCTGCTGGCATCGGCTCCGGTGTCCTTCATGGTGTCGGCCCATTGGCGGCTGTTGTTGCGGTAGAGCACGATGCCCACCGCGCAGGCCGCCACGCCGGCCGCCAGGGCGAGCATCGACCAGCGGCTCCGCCGTTTGATCGACGGCGCCGGATCGACGCGCTCGGCGGCGCGGGCGAGGAACGCGCTGACCTTCGGCGCGATCTCGTCCTCGACCGAATGAGCCGCACGGTCGAGCATGGGCGCCGCCCAGACGCGGGCGTCCTCGATGCGGTGCGCGGCGACCTCGCGGGCGGTGTGCGCCATCGGACGGACCTGGTCGGCCGTCCGCATGGCCTGGGTCTTCATCCGATCCATCCGCGTGGCCGCCATCGGTATGACCATGCTCACACGGCGTCTTCTCAGTGTCAGGGACACGATAACCTCCCCTGTCCTCGGGGCCCCGCAGGCTCACCTTCCCGATCGAAAGCGGCTCAATCCTGACGCGGCATGGGAGGATGCGGGGTAGGCCATTGCGCCATAGTGGACGAAACAACGCAAATCCGACGGGTAATCCGACATATCGAAGGGGGCAGCCCCCGTGGCTGAGAATCTCATCGCAAAACTCCGCACCACTCTGGGTGACGTCAAGCTCCGTCTCTTCCCCGACCACGCGCCCAAGACCGTGCGCAACTTCGTGGAACTCGCCGAGGGCACCCGCGAGTGGACCCACCCCGAGACCGGGCAGAAGACCAACGACAGGCTGTACGACGGCACGATCTTCCACCGGGTCATCCAGGGCTTCATGATCCAGGGCGGCGACCCGCTCGGCCAGGGCATCGGCGGCCCCGGCTACGACTTCGACGACGAGATCCACCCCGACCTGCGCTTCGACCGGCCCTACCTGCTCGCCATGGCCAACGCCGGCAAGCGCTTCGGCCGGGGCACCAACGGCTCGCAGTTCTTCATCACCGTCGTCCCCACCCCGCACCTCAACGGCGCGCACACCATCTTCGGCGAGGTGATCGAGGGGCAGGACGTCGTGGACGCCATCGTCAAGACGCCGACCCGGCAGGACCGCCCGCTCACCGACGTCGTCATCCAGGAGGTCGTGATCGAGCGCGTCCAGTCCTGAGGCGGCCGCGCCCCGGCGGCCTCGGCCGCGAGGCCGCCAGGGGCACACCTCCACGGCCGCACCCTGATGCGGCGATCCATGGCCGCACTCGGATGCGGCGATCCATGGCCGCACTCGGATGCGGCGATCCATGGCCGCACTCGGATGCGGCGATCCATGGCCGCACTCGGATGCGGCGATCCATGGCACCACGCGCTCGCCGGCGTGCGTAGGGTGGCAGTCTGTGGATAGGCGCGCACAGGTGAAGGGGCCTCGAACAGGCGATGACCACTCAGCCAGACCACCCCAGTCCGTCCGACCGGCCGCAGGACCACTCCGAGCCCGGTCCCTCTGACGCGGTCCCCACCTGTTACCGGCACCCCGACCGCGAGACCTACGTGCGGTGCCAGCGGTGCGAGCGGCCCATCTGCCCCGACTGCATGCGCGAGGCGGCGGTCGGCCACCAGTGCGTCGAGTGCGTGCGCGAGGGCGGCCGCACGGTCCGCCGCGCCGAGGCGCCCTTCGGCGGCAGGCCGGTGACCACTCCGATCGTGACGTGGGCCCTGCTGGCGATCAACGTGCTCGCCTACCTGGGCGAGGTCGTCGCTCCGGCCCAGGTGCTCGGCCGCTTCGAGATGTCGTCCTACGACGTCGCCATGGGCGAGTGGTGGCGGCTGATCACCGGGGCCTTCCTGCACGCGCCCCCGCCGTCCTACTGGCACATCCTGTTCAACATGTGGGCCCTGTTCGTCATCGGCCCGCAGCTCGAGAGGATGCTCGGCTCGGTGCGCTTCGCGAGCGTCTACCTGCTCGCGGCGCTCGGCGGCTCGGTCGCCGTCTACCTGTTCGGCTCGGCGGCCGTCGGCGCCTCCGGGGCGATCTACGGGCTGTTCGGCGCGATGTTCGTCGTCGCCCGGCGTCTGGGCTACGACGCCAGAGGCGTGATCTGGCTGATCGGGATCAACGTGGTGCTGACCTTCGTGATCCCGGGCATCAGCTGGCAGGGCCACCTCGGCGGCCTGGTCACCGGAACGCTGGTGACCGCGCTGTTCGCCTACGCGCCCTCGGGAAACCGCAAGGCCGTGCAGCTCGGCACGGTGCTGGTGGTGCTCGCGGCCTGCGTCGCCCTGGTGACGCTCATGCCCCCGCTCGGGGCCTGAGCGGGGGACGCTTCCCGGAGGAGCCCCGGGCTTGCTTCCCCAGGTTGTGGATAAAACCTGTGGAAAACGTCACTCGCCGTGCGCGTCCGGTCGTGACCGGTTCGGCCGCCGGCGAGTGGACACGCCTCAACGCCAGCGGGTGGACAGCACCACACCGAAGATGATCAGGACGAAACCGACGCCCAGGTTCCAGTTGCCCAGTGCGGCGATGCCGGGCGTGGTCGGGGCGATGTAGAAGACCGCGATCCACAGGATGCCGATGATCCAGGCGACGACCATCGTCGGCGCCAGCCAGCGGGGGCTCACCTTGACCTGCTGCGACTTCTGCGGCGGGGTGTAGACCGCCTTCTTGCGGGTGTTGGACTTGGGCACGGCAGCTCTCCTGGTGGGGCCCGCGCGGTGTCGCGGGCACTGGCAGCCAGCGTAATCGCTGGCCTGTGAAGACCGCAGTAAGCCTAGTCGGCGTAAGCGGCGAACGGCGATTCACGCGCAAAAAGTAAGTCAAGCGCCGATCGTCGCCGGGACGCCGCGAGGGGTCCTGCCTACGCTGGCTTGCGCAGGCGTGGTCCGCACGCCTCCTCCGCTACTCCGGATATGTCGTGATTATGCCTTCTGGCGGTGGATATGAGGACCCTGCTGCGCACCTGCGGCGAGCTCAGCGTGACCGCCGGGGTGGCCATGCTCCTCTTCTGCGCCTACCTGCTCTGGGGCACCGGCTCCTACACCGAGTGGTACCAGCACATCCTCAAGCAGCAGCTCCGGCAGACCGCCAAAGTGGCCAAGCTCGGCAAGATCCACCTCGGCGACGCCGTCGCGATGATCCGCATCCCCCGCCTCGGGCGCGACTACGAGTACGCCGTCCTGGAGGGCGTCGGCCAGGAGGACCTGCGCCGCGGGCCGGGACACTATCCGGGCACGGCCCGCCCCGGCAAGGTCGGCAACTTCGTGCTGTCCGGCCACCGCACGACCTACGCCGCCCCCTTCAACCGCATCGACGAGCTGCGCCGGGGCGACGCCATCGTCATCGACGCCCCCGAGGCCCGCTACACCTACCGCGTCTCCGGCAAGCAGGTCGTCACGCCGGACCAGGTGGACGTCATAGCGCCGGTGCCCGGCCGCCCGGGCGCGCGTCCCACCGAGGCCGTCATCACCCTCACGACCTGCCACCCCGAGTACTCCGCCCGGGAGCGGCTGGTCGTCTACGGCGTCCTGTCCGCCAAGCGTGACCGCCGCACCTGACGGCGGCGCCCTTGCCCGACACTCCCACCGGATCTTTCCAGGAAGCGAGGCGGCCGATGTACGGATGGCTCTGGCGGGTGATCCCCGGCGGCACCGGGGTCAAGCTGGCGACGATGCTCGTGCTGGCCGGTGCGGCGGGGGTCGTACTCTGGTATTTCGTGTTCCCTTCCCTGGAGCCGCACATGCCCGTCGACCGGGCGACCGTAGGCCGATGAGCCGCGTGCTCGTGGTGGACAATCACGACAGTTTCGTCCACACGATCGTGCAGTACCTCCGCGAGCTGGGCGCCGACTGCGACGTCCGGCCACGCGACCATGTGCGCCTCCAGGACGCCGAGGGCTTCGACGGCGTGCTCATCAGCCCCGGCCCCGGAACACCGGAGGCCGCCGGGGTGAGCGTGCCCCTGGTGGGCTTCTGCGCCGAGCGCGACCTCCCCCTGCTCGGCGTCTGCCTCGGCCATCAGGCCATCGCGGTCGCCTACGGGGCCGCCGTGGCCCGGGCCCCCGAGCTGATGCACGGCCGCACGAGCGAGATCGTCCACGACGGCGAGGGCGTGTTCGCCGGGCTGCCCTCGCCGGTCACCATGACCCGCTACCACTCGCTCGCCGTGGTCCCAGGCACCCTGCCCGAGACGCTGACCGTCACCGCCGCCACCGGCACCGGCGTCATCATGGGCGTGCGGCACGCCACCGCGCGGGTGGAAGGCGTGCAGTTCCACCCCGAGTCCGTCCTCTCCCGGCACGGGCACGAACTTCTCGGAAATTGGCTCGCCCAAATCGTGTAACGCCGGGCGGGTCTGAGACGACTACCGAATGAGGGTCTCCGCCGTCGCCCCCGAGCGGCGGAGACCCTCTTCTCATGTCCGGCCCCGCGCGCGCCCTCGCCGCCGGCCGCCTTCCCCGCCCCATCGGGCGGCCCCGCCATCTCCGGCAGCCCCTTCGCCTCTGTCGGTCGCGTTCGCGCACACGGGAAAGCCCCTCCCCGGCGCTGGGAAGGGGCTCACACCGCGCTGAGCGGACGGCGCGTCAGTTGCCGAAGTTGTCCGGCGGCGGGTCGCTGAACGGGTCGTCGGTGGGCTGCTCGTTCGGGTCGGTCGGCTGCTGGTTGGGGTCGGTCGGCTGGTCGGTGGGCTCGTCGGTCGGGAAGGTCTCCTCCGGCGGCCCCGAGGACACCACCAGCGTGATCGTCATGCCCGGGGTGAGCTTGGAGCCCGGCTTCGGGCTCATGCTGATGACGTTGCCCTGGGGGACGTCCGCGCTGGTCTGCTCGACGGTCCTGACCTTGAAGCCCGCGCCGCGCAGGGTGGCCGTGGCCTCCTTGGCGGTCTGGCCGGTCACATCCGGCACCTCGGTCTGCGCCTTGGGCACGTAGATCTTGACGATGCTTCCCTCGTCGACCTTCTCGCCCGCGGCCGGCTTGCTCTGGAAGACCTTCTGCTGCTCCTTGCCGGAGACGACGCTGACCACCTGCACGTTGAGATTGTTCTTCTTGAGCGTCTCAGTGGCCTCGTCCACCGTGGTTCCGACCACGTCCGGCACGACCGCCTGCTTGATGCCCTTGGAGACCTTCAGCTGGACGGTGGCGCCCTTGGCGGCCTTCTCGCCGGCCGCGGGCTCGGTGCCGATGACGGTGCCCTTGTCGACGTCGGAGCTGAACTCCTGGACGACCTCGACCTTCAGGCCCTGGTCTTCCAGCTTGGCTTTGGCGGCGTCCTCGGTCTGCCCCTTCACCAGCGGGATGGAGACCTCGCTCGCGGTCTGCTGCCCGCCGCCGTCGGAGCTCAGGAAGGCGTAGCCGATGCCGATGAAGGCGCCGATCACCAGCAGCGGGATGAGGATCCACGCGGCGGTCTTGAGCGCGGTGTTGCCGCCGGAGGCGGCCCGTCGGCGCTCGTACCGGCCGCCGCCGCCACCCGCCTGCGTCGGGGCGTACTCGTAGGGCGGCACCGCGTTCGTGCGCTGGGTGGCCGGCCCGCCCGGCGCCTGCAGCGTGCGGGTCTGCTGGCCGGTGTAGTTGTTGTTGCTGATCGCCATCGTGTGCGCGGCGTCGACCGGCATGCCGCTCAGGGCCCGCTGGATGTCGGCGCGCATCTCGGCGGCGCTCTGGTAGCGGTGCGCCGGGTCCTTGGCCATGGCCTTCAGGACGATGGCGTCGGCCCACTTGGGGATGTCGGGGTCGATCTGCGACGGCGGGATCGGGTCTTCGCGCACGTGCTGGTAGGCGATGGCCACGGGGGAGTCGCCGGTGAAGGGCGGCTGGCCGGTGAGCAGCTCGTACAGCACGCAACCGGTGGAGTAGATGTCGCTGCGGGCGTCCACGCGCTCACCGCGGGCCTGCTCGGGCGAGAGGTACTGGGCCGTGCCGATGACCTGCGCGGTCTGCGTCATGGTCGCGGCGGAGTCGGCCATCGCGCGGGCGATGCCGAAGTCCATCACCTTGACGTCGCCGGCGAGCGTGATCATGACGTTGGCCGGCTTGATGTCACGGTGGACGATGCCGCCGCGGTGGCTGTAGTCCAGCGCGCGCAGGATGCCGTCGACCAGCTCGGCCGCGCGCTCCGGCAGCAGGCGCCGGTCCGCCCGCAGCAGGTCGCGCAGGGTGCGCCCGTCGACGAACTCCATGACGATGTACGGCACGGGGGTGGCGTCCGTCATGTCCTCGCCGGTGTCGTACACCGCGACGACCGAGGGGTGGTTCAAAGACGCCGCGGACTGTGCCTCGCGGCGGAAACGGGCCTGGAAGGTGTGGTCCCTCGCCAGATCAGAACGGAGTGTCTTGATCGCGACAACCCGGTCCAGCCGGATGTCCCGGGCGCGATACACCTCGGCCATGCCGCCGCGCCCGACGACTCCGTCGAGCTCATAGCGACCACCGAGTAGCCGAGGCTGAGTCATTTCCTGCACAGTCCCTTGCCGTTCATCTTGGGTACCGGCCCGCGGTGCGGCTGCCGGTGTCCATCATCGACCCCCCACCGCATTACGTCTCCCCGTTCGGGGGGATTGTGGTGCTTGCGGATGCACTGGGGCTTGGCGTCTCACTCGGCGTGGGGGTCGGTGTGGGCGTCGGAGTAGGGGTCGGAGTAGCGGACGGGGTCGGCGTCGGCGTGCGCGGCCGGGTGGGCGTGGCCGACGTGCTTACCGTAGCCGACCGTGACGCCGACGGCTTGACAGACTTCACCGGTTTGGGTCGAACGGATGCCGCTGACGTGCGCGTCGGCGACGACGACACCGGGCCGCCGGTCACCGGATCGGACGGCGCGCTCGGCCCGCCGTCGGTCCCCAGCTCGGGGATCCCGCCGGTCGCCAGCGCGCCGAACCCGACGGCGGCCGCGCACCCCGCGGCGGCGAACAGCCCGATCGCCCGGCGCCGGCGGCGGCGCCCCGGCGGCGGAAGCGGCCGGGGATGCCCGGGGCCGGGGCCCGCCGGAGGACGGCCGATGCGAGTGGGCGTGGCGGGCGGGACGTCCGCGGTGGTGTCGTCGTACAGACCGCCGAAGCCGTCGGCCACCGGAGTCACCGCGCCGGCCGCCGGAGTGACCGCGCCGGCTCCCGGAAGGACCGCGCCGGTCGCCGGAAACGCGGCGCCGGCCGGTGGGACGGGCGCGGCGCCCGGCCCGGACGGCCGGCCGGACTCCTCGACGGCCCTGCGCACGGCGAAGCCCGACGGATCGGTCAGCATGCTCAGGTGCGAGTCGTGGGCCTTCACCAGCGAGTCGCGCAGCACCATCGCCCGGTCTGCCAGCTCGCGGGCGGTGGGCGGGCGGTGCTCGGGGGCCTTGGCCAGCATGGCCGCGACCAGGTCGCGCACCGGCCGCGGCACGGTCTCCGGCAGCGGGGGCACCTGCTCGTTCAGGTGGCGCAGGGCGATCGTGACCTGGTTGCCGCCGGTGAACGGCGGCTGCCCGGTCAGGCACTCGTAGGCCACCACGCCCAGGGAGTACAGGTCGGTCGAGGGGGTGAGCGTGCTGCCGGAGGCCTGCTCGGGACTGACGTACTGCGCGGTGCCGAGCACGGTGCCCGTCATGGTGATGCGCGAGCCCTCCAGGGCCCGCGCGATGCCGAAGTCGGTGACCTTGATGAGCCCGGCCTCGGTGACCAGCAGGTTGCCCGGCTTGACGTCGCGGTGGATGATGCCCGCCCGGTGCGCCGTGTGCAGGGCGCGCGCGGTCTGGCCGATGACGTCGAGGGTGGCCTCGGGGCTGATCGTGCCGTTGCGGCCGAGGATCGCCGACAGGGGCTCGCCGGTCACCAGCTCCATCACCAGGTAGGCCAGGTCGTCCTGCTCGCCGTAGTCGAAGATCTGGGCGATGCCGGGGTCGGACAGGGCGGCGGTGATGCGCGCCTCGTTGCGGAAGCGCTCGCGGAACTCCGGGTCGGCGGCCACGTGCCGGCGCAGCAGCTTCACCGCGACGTCGCGGGCGAGCAGCCGGTCGGTGGCGCGCCAGACCTCGCCCATGCCGCCGGCGGCGATGCGCCCGGTCAGCCGGTAGCGGTCGTTCAGCACCCGGTCGGCGAAGCTCACTGGCCGAGCACCGCCTGCATCACGTCGTGCGCGATGGGCGCCGCGACGACGCCGCCGGTGGCGTCGTTGCCGGCGCTGCCGGACTCGACGAACACCGCGACCGCGACCTTCGGGTCCTCGGCGGGGGCGAAGGCGATGAACCAGGCGTGCGACGCGGCGCCCTTCGCGGTCTCGGCCGTGCCCGTCTTGCCGGCCACGGTGATGTTCGGAAGCTGGGCGGCGGTGCCGGTGCCGTTCTGCACCACGCTGATCATCATCTGGCGCAGCTTGTCGGCGACGTCGGGGGTGACCGCCTCGTCGAGCTCCTGCGGGCGCGCGCTCGCGATCTCGTCGTTGTCCGGGCTGACGATCTTGTTGACCAGATAGGGCTTCATGACCTTGCCCTCGTTGGCCACGCCGGCGGCCACCATGGCCATCTGCAGCGGCGTCATCTGGTTGCTGAGCTGCCCGATCGCCGTCTGTGCCAGGCCGGGCTTGCCTTTGTCAGGACCGATGTCGCTCTTGACCACGTTCAGCGGGATGTTCATCTCCTGGCCGACGCCGAACTTCGCGGCCTGCTCCTGGAGCTTGTCGTACCCCATCTCCAGGGCCATCGTGCCGAACGCCGTGTTGCACGAGATCGTCAGCGCGTCGATGAGCGTGGCCCGCCCGCCGCACGACTCGCCGTGGTAGTTGCGCAGGCCGATGGTGGTGCCCGGCAGCGGCAGGACGTCCGGCGCGTCCACCGTCGTGTTCACGTCGCGCGACTCGTCCTCGCTGAGATAGGCCGCCGAGGTGATGACCTTGAACGTCGAGCCGGGGGCGTAGGTCTTGCTGGTGGCCCGGTTGATCAGCGGCTCGTTGTCGTCGGCCTCGAGCTTGTTGTAGACCCTGGCGGCCTTCGCCTTGTCGGGCACGGCCATCGGGCCCGGGTCGTAGCTCGGCACCGACACCATCGTGAGCACCGCGCCGGTCTTCGGGTCCAGCGCCACCACCGCGCCGCGCTTGCCGCTCTTCTGCATGTCCTCGTAGGCGACCCGCTGCGCCTTGGGCACCAGGGTCAGATCGATCGCCGCGCCGCGCGTCGGCTTGCTGGTGATCAGGTCGACCGTGCGGCGGACGAACAGGTCGGGGTGGCTGCCGTTGAGGTACTCGTTCTCGGCGTTCTCGATGCCGCGCTCGCTCTCGGGCGCGAAGAAGCCGATGACCGGCGCGAAGACCGGGCCGTCGACGTACTTGCGCTGGAAGCGGAAGTCCTTCCCCGCGCCGGTGTCGACCGACCTGGCCAGCGTCTCGCCGCCCGCGGTGATCATGCCGCGCTCGCTCTCGTAGCGGGCGAAGAAGCTGCGCTTGTTGCGGTTGTCCGCGCGGAGCTGGTCGGCCTTGACCGCCTGGAGGTAGTTCACGTTGATCATCAACAGGGCGAACATGGCCAGGCAGGCGACCGCCGCCCGCTTGAGCGTGCCGTTCATCGCTGGAACACCTGCGTCAGCCCCTCGTCCTGGATCGCCTGCGGCGGCGGCCGCCGTGCCGCGTCAGACATGCGTACCAGAAGCGCGATAAGAATCCAGTTCGCCAGCAGGGCCGAACCGCCCTGCGACATGAACGGCGTGACCAGGCCGGTCAGCGGGATCAGGTTCGTCACGCCTCCGACGATGATGAAGACCTGCCAGGCCAGGATGAACGACAGGCCGCCCGCCAGCAGCTTGCTGAAGGGGTCGCGGGCCGCGATGGAGGTGCGCAGGCCGCGCTCGACGATCAGCGCGTACACCATGAGCAGCGCCATCAGGCCGGTGAGCCCGAGCTCCTCGCCGGTGGCGGCGAAGATGAAGTCGGAGAACGACAGCGGGATCAGGTACGGGTGGCCCTGGCCGAGCCCGGTGCCGAGGATGCCGCCGGACCCCATGCCGAACAGGCCCTGCATGAGCTGCTCGCTGCCGCCCACGCGGTTGAACAGCTCGGGGTCGCCCGGGTTCAGCCAGACCTGGAAGCGGTCGCCGACGTGGCTGAACAGCTGCCCGGCGACGAACGCGCCGCCCGCGAACAGCAGCACGCCGATGAGCACCCACGACGTGCGCTGGGTGGCGACGTAGAGCATCGCGATGAAGGCGCCGAACAGCAGCAGGGAGGTGCCGAGGTCCTTCTCCAGGACCAGGACCCCGACGCTGACGACCCAGGTGATGAGCACCGGGCCGAGGTCGCGGGCGCGGGGCAGGTCGATGAAGAGCAGACGGCGGCCGGCCAGCGCCAGCACGTCGCGCTTGGCCACCAGGTAGCCGGCGAAGAAGACGACCAGCGCCAGTTTGGCGAACTCGCCGGGCTGGATGGAGAAGCCGCCGACCTGGACCCAGATGCGCGCGCCGTTGATCTGCTTGCCCAGAAAGGGGGTCATGGGCAGGATCAGTAGCCCCAGGCCCACGAAGCCCGCGGTGTAGGTCATGCGCTGCAGCGCCCGGTGGTCGCGCAGCACGATGAGCGTGGCGGAGAACATCACGACGCCGAGCGCGGTCCAGAAGAGCTGGGTGTTGGCCGAGGCGAGCTTCGTGGCCAGCTCGAGGCGGTAGATCATCACCAGGCCGAGGCCGTTGACCAGCGTCACCAGCGGAAGAATCAGGGGGTCGGCCCAGGGGGCGAACTTGGCCAGCACGAAATAGGCGGCCAGCATCAGGCCGCCGAGGCCGAGCCCGTAGCCCAGCATGCCGGCGGGAACCTTGCCGCCCTCACCCAGACCGACGTTGGCGTAGGCGACCATGACGATCGCGACGGCGAAGGCGAGCATGACAAGCTGCGCCCCGCGCCGTTTCGCGGTCATGGGGACGGCCGCGTCGTCTACGGCACTCACTTACGAGGACTCCGTGGGGGTCGGGGAAGCCGTCGGCTGCGTGGTCTTCTGGTCGCCGCCGGACTTGGCCTTGAGGTCGTTGATCTTCGTCTGTCCTGCCTGGAGGTCGGCCACGGGGATGCCCCGCCGCACCTGGTCGCGCTCCGGCTCGGGGATGGACGACACCGAAAGGCCGGTGCTCTGCGCGACGGAATTCAGTTGGATCGGTCCGATGGTGGTGTCAACCCCGCGAAACAAGACTAGCTCGTCGCCTTTGGCGCCGACGTAGTACTGGTCCTGTGTCCAGCGGTACCCGAAATAGCCACCACCTCCCACGGCCACCGCGAGAAGCCCCACCACGACCACGGCCATCGGCCACGCGCGCCGCCGCTTGACACGCCGCGGGGCGGCCACGGCGTTCGCCGCCGGGCCGCCCGCGGGTTCGTCATCCAGGTCGTCGTCCACGATCACAGGCTGGGGAGCGGTGATCGTGGACGCGCGCCCCGCCGGCGTGTCGGGAGGCTGGGAACGCAGCCGGTTGGACCCGGCGGCGCCCACGACCGCGGCGTCACCCGCCACGACCTGGCCTTCCTCGATCTCGACGACGTCGGCGACGATGCAGGTGATGTTGTCGGGGCCGCCGCCCCGGTTGGCGAGGTCGATGAGCTGGCGGACGACCTGGTCCGGCTCGTCGACGGTGGTCAGGGTGTGGTGCAGGGTCTCGGCGCTGACGACGCTGGACAGGCCGTCCGAGCAGAGCAGATAGCGGTCGTTGATCTGCGCTTCGCGAAGCGACAGATCTGGATCGACCTCGCCGCTGCCGTCGAGGGCGCGCAGCAAGATCGAGCGCTGAGGATGACTGGCGGCTTCCTCCTGCGTGATCCTCCCGTCGTCCACGAGCGACTGCACCAGGGTGTGATCGTGGGTGATCTGGTACAGCTCGCCGTTGCGGAGAAGGTAGGCGCGGGAGTCGCCGACGTGGACGAGGGCGACGCGGGTGCCCGACCACAGCATGGCCGTGAGTGTGGTGCCCATGCCCTTGAGGCTGGGATCACGGCCGACCATCTCGTGCAGCTTGCGATTGGCGTCGCGCACCGCGGCCTCGATGGCGCTGAGCAGGTCACCCCCGGAGGCGTCCCGGTCGAGGGACGACATGGCGGTGATGGCGACCGAACTGGCCACCTCACCGTGAGCGTGCCCGCCCATGCCGTCTGCGACGGCGAGCAGGCGCGGGCTCGCGTACGCCGAGTCCTCGTTTCCTTCGCGGAGGAGGCCGACGTCCGAGCGGGCGGCGTAGCGGAGTGCGATTGTCATTTGCGCAATTCGATGACGGTTTTACCGATGCGGATCGGCTGGCCGAGGTGCACCGGAGTCGGGCGGGTCACTTTGGAGCGGTCGAGATAGGTGCCGTTGGTCGAGCCGAGGTCTTCCACGATCCACTGACCGTCCTGGGGGAACAGCCGGGCGTGCCGGCTGGAAGCGTAATCGTCGCTGAGAACCAGCGTGGCGTCATTCGCCCGACCGATAGTGATTGGCGTCTCCGTGAGGTTGATGATGGTTCCTTGCAGGGGACCACCCGTAACGACCAGTTGTTTCGGCTCCCCCTTCTTCGGCTTGGCTGGTTGGCGAGCGGGCTTGACGGGTTTGCGCGCGGCCGCGGGAGCGGTCGAGCGTGATCCGAACAAGTCTGTCCGGATCACTCCCACCGCGGCAATCACAAAGAACCACAGCACCGCGAGGAACGCGAGCCGGATCAGCAGCAGAGTGAGCTCGGACATGGACCGTCTGTCTACCCTTAATCGCGCCGGAACACCAGAGTCGTGCGCCCCAAGGTCACGCGGGTGCCGTCCTGGAGCTCGATCCGGCGAACCGGCTGGCCGTTGACGAATGTGCCGTTGGTTGAACCGAGATCGACGAGGGCCACTGTCGGCCCCTCGACCCTGAGCTCGGCGTGGTGCCTGGAGACGCCCGGGTCCACCAGCCGCAGATCGCAGTCGGTGCCCCGCCCGAGGAGCGTCACAGGGGTCGTGAGGTCGAAGGACCGCTGCCCCTGCGGGTCGTCCTGGGTGGACACCAGCAGGCGCGGACGGCCGGCGAACGCGCTCGGCTTGCTCGCCGGGAGATCACTGACGGGCTGCCGGATCTCGTCCTGCTCGACCGTCGCCCCCCTGATCACCCCCGAGCGGATGCGGAACAGGCCCACCGCCAGATCGTCGGCGGTCTCGAAGCGCACCCGGACGGGTCCCACGAACGAGTACCCCTGTTCCTTGGCGTACTCCCTGGCGAGGTTGGCGAGCTCGTGGCCGATGCTGTCGGCGTACACCTCCAGCCGCTCGCTGTCGGTCGTGGACAGCTCCACCACGAAGTCGTTCGGCACAAGCGTGCGGCCCTGCGCCACGATCGCGGCCCGTTCGTCCATCTCCCGCTGAACCGCGCTGGCGACCTCGACCGGCTGAAGGTCAGATTTGAACGCCCGCGCAAAGGCCCCCTCGACCAAGCCTTCGAGCCTTCGCTCGAAGCGCTGAAGGACTCCCACCGGGTACCTCCCTTCCTCCATCGTCTAGGAGGATCGTATCCGGGTTCGGTGGCATGCACGGATCCGTGCTAGCCTTTGGACCGCACTCAACAAGGGCGAGTGGCGGAATGGCAGACGCGCACGGTTCAGGTCCGTGTGTCCGAAAGGATGTGAGGGTTCAAATCCCTCCTCGCCCACTCGGGCCCCGCATGGTCGAAGCAGAGCTTCTTCCCTCGGGGCCTTTGTGTTAGCCCAGGGGGACACCCCCTGGAACCCCCGAGCCCCGCATGGTCGAAGCAAAGCTTCTTCCCTCGGGGCCTTTGTGTTACCCCAGGGGGACACCCCCTGGAACCCCCGAGCCCCGCATGGTCGAAGCTGATGCTTCTTCCCAGGGGCCTTTTTTGCGCGCCTGGGTGGTTCGGTGGTGGTCATCGGTCCTCCGGGGTTGCGTCGTCCAAGGAGTCGACCCCTGGAACCCCCGAAGGTTCGAGGTCCCGCGGCTCCCGATGGGCGTTACCCCGCAGGAGGCGCAAGACACCCCTGTGATGAAAGGGCTTCGATCAAGGTAGTCCGCGGCGCCCGGCGAGAGAAGCCCCGCCGGGCGCCCGATGGCCCGTTCTTCACATCCGATGTGGTCGATCCGCTCACGGATGTCTAGCCGTCCTGGCTTTCAGCCCGCTTTCGGGGTGCTTGCACGAGCGTTCAGCAACTCGCCGACCAGGTCGCCCAGGCTCACCATGCCGGCCACCCGCCCGTCCCGGCCCACGACGAGGCCCAGATGGGCGTGGGCGTCCTGCAGGCGCTCCACGGCCTCCGGGATGGTCGCCGACGCCGGAAGGCGCGGAGCGGGGCTCATGAGCTCCTCCGGCGGCGTGCCGGGGTTCAGGAGCGTGTCACGGACGTGCAGCACGCCGAGCACGTCCTCCGGGGCGCCGCCGTTGACCAGCAGCCGCAGGTGGCCGGACGCCGCCGCCGTCCGCCGCACGACCGCCTCCGGGGCGCCGGCGGGCACGGCCGTGGCCCGCGCGATGGGCACCGTCAGCCGTTCCACGGTCTGCGACTGGACGCGGAGCGCGCTGGTGAGCAGGTCGTGCTCGTCCCGGTCCAGCAGCCCCATGCGGGCCGACTCGCCGACGAGCATGGCCAGCTGAGGCGGCGTCCGGGTCGTGGCGAGCTCGTCGCGCGGCCGGACGCCGAAGGCGCGCAGCAGGCCGTTGGACAGCCCGTTGAGCGCCGCGAGCACCGGCCGGGCGATCCAGGTGAAGCCGCGGAACGGCAGGGCCAGGCCCATGGCCGTCCGCTCAGGGCGGGTCAGCGCCCAGGACTTGGGCGCCATCTCCCCCACGACCATGTGCAGGAACGTGATGACCGCCAGGGCGATGACGTACGCCACGCCCACGCGCGCGGACTCGGGAAGCCCGACGAGCCCGAACACCGGCTCGAGCAGGTGCTCGATCGCCGGTTCTGTGACCATGGCCAGGCCCAGCGAGCACAGCGTGATGCCGAGCTGCGCGCCGGCCAGCATGAGCGAGAGCTCCCGCCCGTTGCGGAGGGCGGCGCGGCCGGCCGCCTTGGTGAGGCGGCCTCCGCCCGCGGCGGCCTCCTCCAGGCGGTGCCGGCTGCCGGACACCACGGCGAACTCGGCCGCGACGAACAGGCCGTTGCCGACGAGCAGCACGACGCCGAGCAGGAGGGCGGTGACGGAGTTCACCGGGCCTCACCGCTCATGACCGCCGCGTCGGCGGCCCGGGGCACGAGCCGCACCCGGTCGGGGATCCTGCGCTGGACGTCCAGCACGGTGACCACCGCCTCCCTCCCGGCCGGTTCGCCGGCCTCCAGAAGGTCCTGCTCGTCGGTCAGGGGGACGCTCACCTCGTCCCCGGGCTCGGCGAGGCGGCCGAGGCGCGACATGATCAGCCCGGCCACGGTCTCGTAGTCGTCGCTTTCGGGCAGGCGCAGACCGGTCGCGCGCTCCACCTCGTCCAGGCGCAGGGTGCCGCGCACGTCCCAGGTGCCGTCCTCCAGCGCGACGGCCTCGGCCGGGTCGGGATCGTTCTCGTCGACCAGCTCGCCGACGAGCTCCTCGGCCAGGTCCTCCATCGTGACGACGCCGGCGAGCCCGCCGTACTCGTCGATGACGCACGCCAGCTCGCGGCCGGAGGCGCGCATGCGCTCCCGCAGCGCGGGCAGCGGGAGCGTGGTGGGCACGAGCAGCGGCGTGACGCTGATGCGCTCGATGGGCACGTCGTCCGAGGGCGCCCGCAGCAGTTCGCGCAGGCCGGTCACGCCGACGACGTCGCCGCCGTCGGCGCCGAGGACGGGATAACGGGAGTGGCCGGAGGACTTGACGGCGTCCAGCAGGTCGGAGGCGGGTCGTCCCGCACGCAGCGAGACCACGCGGGGACGGGGCACCATGACGTCCTCGGCGGTGCGGTCGCCGAACTCCAGGGCGCGCTCCAGCAGGTCGGACAGGCGCCCGGACAGCTCACCGGCCGCCTCGGACTCGGCGATGATGCGCGACAGCTCCTCCGGGGTCGCGCCGCGCTCCACCTCCTCCACCGGCTCGACGCCGGCCAGGCGGAGCAGGCGGGAGGCGGAGGTGTCGAAGAAGCGGATGACCGGTCCCGCGACGGCCATGTAGGCCAGGGTGGGACGGGCCAGCCACTTGGCCGCCGGCTCGGGCCGGGAGATGCCGTAGTTCTTGGGCACCAGCTCGCCGAGCACCATCTGCACGACCGTGGCGGCGACCAGCCCCAGGGTCACGGCGACGCCCGGGATCGCGGCCTGCGGCACTCCGGCGGCGGCCAGTCCGGGGCTGATCAGCGGAGTGAGCGCGGGCTCGGTGATGAAGCCGACGAGCAAGGTGGTCACGGTGATGCCGAGCTGGGCGCCCGACAACATGAACGAGAGCCTGCCGGTGACCTTCAGGGCCCGCTCGGCGGCGGCGTCGCCCGCGGCGGCCTGCTGCCGGAGCGCCGCCCGGTCGGAGGCGACGAACGCGAACTCCTGGGCGACGAAGAAACCGGTCGCCAGGGTGAGAACAAGGACGGCGGCCAGACCGAGAACGATGGTCACAGCTCAACCGTCCGATATTTGACGAGGCCCGTGCCGTGGCACGGGCAGGTACTCCATGGGTCCGGAGCGGACACGACTGTCCTTTCGCTAGATGTCGTCGTACACGCTAACGGCCGGGGGGCGGGCAATGTTTCCCGCGACCCAACATTGGTGACTTACTGTGACTCTGCGTACTTTTACCGGAGAAAACCTTGGTGAGAGAGCTACCGTCGCCTCCGCGACGGCGTAGCTTCGATGCAGAGATGGCTCTTGGCACAGGACGGGGACGGGAAAGTGGGCGATTGGCCGGGAAACGGCGGGTCGGGGGGATCCGACGAGACCCTGGAGGGGCCGACGCGGGCTCTCCGGCGCCCTGCTGGGGCGGGCGGCGAGGGCGCGTACGGCGCGCCGGCCGCGGGCCGGGCGGATGGCCGGGCGGAGGGTCAGGCGGCGGGCGGGTACTCCGCCGGTCAGCCCGCGCACCGCTTCCCGCAGGGGGCGCCGGCTCACGAGGGTGAGCGCGGGCGCGGCGGCGGGCCGGACGACGACGCCACCGTCCTGCAGCAGTACGGCGCGGGAGGCGAGGCCCTGCCCACCGCGCCCTCGGGCGAGGGCCGGGGCAGGGCGTCGCGCGTGTACGGCAAGCCGCGCGCGGGGCAGGCGCCGGTGCGTCCGCTGCCCGGCACGCAGCCGCCCGGCGGGGGAAGCGGCTCGGGCGGCGACCAGCCGCCTCGTCCGCCTCGTCCTCCCCGGCGCATCGGCCGTCTGGTGCTCCGCGTCCTCGCGGTCGTGCTGGTGCTGCTGATCGTGCTCGCCGTCGGCGGGTTCTTCTGGATCAACTCCCGGCTCAACGTCGTGGACTCGCTCACCGACTACGCCGGGCGCCCGGCGGCCACCCCGGGCGAAGACTGGCTGCTGGTCGGCTCCGACAGCCGGGCCGGGCTGACGGCCGCCCAGCGCAAGAAGCTCGCCACCGGCCGGGCCGTCGGCAAGCGCACCGACACGATGATGCTCCTGCACGTGCCGGCCGGCAGCGGCCGGCCGACCCTGGTCAGCCTGCCCCGCGACTCGTTCGTGCCGATCGACGGGCACGGCAGCGACAAGCTGAACGCCGCCTACGCCTTCGGCGGCCCCAAACTGCTGGCCAAGACCGTGGAGAAGGTCACCGGCATCCGCCTCGACCACTACATGGAGATCGGGTTCGGCGGCTTCGTCGGCATCGTCGACGCGATCGGCGGGGTGAACATCTGCGTCAAGCAGAACATCAAGGACCCCAAGGCCGGCATCAACCTGAAGAAGGGCTGCCAGGACATGGAGGGCGGCACCGCGCTGGGCTTCGTCCGCACCCGGGCGACCGGCGCGATCCCCGACTTCGACCGCACCCAGCGCCAGCGGCAGTTCTTCTCGGCCGTGGTCAAGAAGGCCGCGAGCCCCGGCGTGCTGGTCAACCCCTTCCGATCGGTGCCGCTGGCGATGGCCGCCACCGACTCGGTCGCCGTCGACGGCGGCACGGGCACCTTCGACCTGCTGTCGCTCGGGATGGCCATGAGCGGCGACCCGGTCGCCACCGCCGTCCCCATCGGCTCGCTGCCCACCATCAACGGCGCCGCGGTCGTCAAGTGGGACACCCAGCGCGCGCTGCGGCTGTTCGGCTCCCTGGCCGAGGACAAGCCGGTGCCCAAGGACGTGCTCACCAAGTAGGCCCGCGGTCAGCGGCCGCGCGCACCCGCCGGCCGCTCACCGGGCGGACCCTCGGTCAGCGGTTAGTGTGATGGCATGCCCGAGCTTCCCGAGGTGGAGTCGCTCGCCGAGTTCCTGCGCGAGCGGGCCGTCGGCCGCGTGGTCGCCGGTGTGGACGTGGTGGCCTTCCAGGCCCTGAAGACCGTGCGGCCGCCGGTCACCTCGCTCGGCGGCCTGGCGGTGACCGCCGTGGCCCGCCACGGCAAGTTCCTCGACCTCGACTGCGACGGGCTGCACTTCGTCACCCACCTGGCCCGCGGCGGCTGGCTGCGCTGGCGGGAGGACCTGTCGGGAGCCAGGCCGGTGCGTCCGGGCAAGGGGCCGCTGGCCGTGCGGCTGCGGTTCGCCCCCGACGACGACGGCCGGGCGCCGGGCTTCGAGCTCACCGAGGCCGGCACCCAGAAGCGCCTGGCCCTCTACGTCGTCACCGACCCGGTCGAGGTGCCCGGCATCGCGAGCCTCGGCCCCGATCCGCTGGCGCCCGGCTTCACCCCCGACGTGCTCAAGGGCATCGTGAGCGGCAGTCGCACGCAGATCAAGGGGCTGCTGCGCGACCAGAAGATCATCGCGGGCATCGGCAACGCCTACTCCGACGAGGTGCTGCACGCGGCCAAGATGTCCCCGTTCAAGATCGCCGACTCGCTGAGCGACACCGCGGTCGCCGACCTGCACGAGGCGATCGTCACCACCCTGCGCGAGGCCGTCGAGCGGTCGCGCGGTCTGGCCGCCAAGGACCTCAAGACCGAGAAGAAGTCCGGCCTGCGGGTCCACGGGCGCGCCGGAGAGCCGTGCGAGGTGTGCGGGGACACGATCAGGGAGGTCTCCTTCGCCGACTCCTCCCTGCAGTACTGCCCGACCTGCCAGACCGGCGGCAAGCCGCTGGCCGACCGCAGGATGTCCCGGCTGCTCAAGTGAGGCGGCCTCGGCTCGTCCGGCGGGCCCGCTCGCCCCGGGGCCGTTCCCGCCGCGCGAGTGATGGTCCCAGGTGGCCGGCCGCGCGGTGGCTCTGAGGTGTTTTGCGGTGCTTCGCCGGTGCGCGAAGGGAAAACTTCCCGGCGTCACGGCGCGACAACCCTCCGTTAGCGGGCGGAAGGCTCGCGAAGCGGGGACAATGGTCGGCATGACCGTCCCAGAGATCCAGGCCGGGGCCGTGCCCGACGACGCCTACCTGCTCGACGTGCGCGAGCCCGACGAGTGGCAGGCGGGCCACGCCCCGACGGCCGTCCACATACCGCTCGGCACGCTGCAGCAGCGGGTCGAGGAGATCCCCGCCGGAGTCCCGGTGTACGTCGTGTGCCGCGTCGGCGGCCGGTCCGCCCAGGCCACGGCCTGGCTCAACCACGTGGGCCGTGAGGCCGTCAACGTCGGGGGCGGCATGCACTCGTGGGAGGCGGCCGGGCGTCCCATGGTCGCCGAGAACGGGGGGCAGCCCTACGTCGCCTGACGGCCGGATGTAATAATCGCGCAAAATACATAGCGCGGGAGCTCGGGCGTCACCGGGCTGAGAGGGCGGTTCCCAGCGAAGGCTGGGCGCGCCGCCGACCGCCGGAACCTGTCCGGGTAATGCCGGCGTAGGGAGCGTGCGATGACGTCCGCCGTCGATGAAGTCCCCCTGACCCTCGGCGAGGCCCCTCCGAAGACCCTCGGATTCCTCGACCAGGGCGCCTTCTGGGCCAACCTCGGGGTGAGCCTGCTCGGCTTCTCCGGCGCCCTGTACCTTCTCGACCCGCTGGGCGGCGCGCCGCTGAGCATGGTCGCGGCCGTGCTGGCCGCCGTGGTGGGCAGCCTGGTCGGCACCGTCATGGTGGGCCTGGCGGCCATCCCCGGCGCCCGCACGGGCGCGCCCGCGATGGTGCTGCTGCGCGGGCTGTTCGGGGCCCGGCTGTCGTACCTGCCGACCGTGCTGAACATCGTCCAGATGCTCGGCTGGGGGGCCTTCGAGCTGTGGGTGATCGCCAACGGGGCACAGGCCGTCTTCGGCGACTCCGTGCCGTACGCGGTCTGGGTGCTGGCCGCCGGGGCGTTGACGATCGCCCTGACCCTCCGCCCGCTGGGCGCCATCCGCCTCCTGCGCCGCTTCGTGACGGCCGCCGTGGTCGTCGCGATGGTGTGGCTCGCGGTGGCGCTGCTGCGCGAGGCGCCGCACCTGGGCGGCGGGAGCTGGAACGCGTTCGCCCCCGCCGTGGACTACGTGATCGCGCTGTCGGTCTCCTGGGTCCCGGTCGCGGCGGACTACGCCCGGCACTCGCGGTCCGGGCGGGCGGCGTTCGCCGGGGTGGTCACCGGCTACACGATCGCCCAGGTGGCGTGCCTGGTGCTCGGCATCGTCGCCCTCGCCCTGGTCGGCAACGACCCTGACCGGGTCTGGAACGCGTTCGTCGCGGTGCCGCTCGGCGCGCTGTTCTTCGGCGTCCTGGTGCTGCGGGAGGCCGACCAGTCGTTCGCCAACGTCTACTCCACGGCCATGTCCCTGCAGAACCTGCTGCCCCGGGTCGACCGGCGGGTCTTCTCGGTCGGAGTGGGCGTGCTGACGACCGGCGTCGCGCTGTTCGCCAACGTCAACTCCTACGGGGCCTTCCTCGGGGTGATCGGCGCGGTGTTCGTCCCGATGTTCGCCGTGCTCGTGGTCGACTACTTCGTGCTGGGCGGGGCCGCGCGGTGGGACACCTCGCAGGACGCGCCCTCGCGCTGGGCGATGCTCGTTCCCTGGCTGCTCGGCTTCGTGGCGTACTGGGTGTTCACCGGAGCGGCCACGCTGGAGTGGTGGGACGAGCGCTGGGCGGCGCTTCGCGAGCTGATCGGGTTCGAGCGGCAGCCGTGGATGAGCGCGGCGCTGGCCGCGTTCGTCGTCTCGGCGCTGGCGACGCTGCTGGTGGGCCTGCTGAGGCGGCGCGCCCGCGCCTAGTCCGCCGCGGCCTCCAGGCGCAGCAGGGCCTCCTTGGCGGCGGGGCCGCCGGCGTAACCTCCCGGCCGTCCCGGCGCCTCCAGCGCCCGGTGGCAGGGGACGATGACGCACACCGGGTTGGCCGTCAGGGCGTTGCCGATCGCGCGCAGCGCCTGCGGACGCCCGATGCGCTCGGCGATCTCGGGGTAGGTCGTCACGCGGCCGTAGGGCACGGCCATCGTCATCTGCAGCACCGTGCGGGCGAAGGGCGTGGCCAGCCGCAGGTCGACCGGAACGGTGAACGCGCGCAGCCTGCCGGAGAAGTAGGCGTCCAGCTCGCGCCGGACCGGGTCCAGGCGCCGCGGGTCGGGGCCGATGAACGTCCCGATCTCGCGGGAGACGCGGGCGAAGATGACGTGCTCGTTCTCGTAGCTGCACGCGACCACGCCGCGCGCGGTGACGGCGAGCGCGAGCGCCCCGACCGGCGTGTCGGTGGTGCCGAAGGCCACCTCGGGCGGGGTCTCGCCCACATAGCCGGGAGCGGTCACCCGCACCAGGGCCTCGAGATCCCCTGTCGTCATGGCCGTACCCCTCTCGCCTACCGGCAGCGTATCGGAGGGAGCCCTGCTCCCGGCCGTGCCGGAGGGAGTGGCGCCCATGTCATCGGCCGCTGCGCCGAATGCGATGATTCGCACATCGAAAGTGCCAAGGCGCGGGGGCAAAAACGGGCACGATGGGGGTCATGAGTGACGACAGGGGAGAGAACCTCGATGACGGCTTTGCCCGCGCTGTCATCGCGAGCTCGCCCAATGCCGTCGTAACCCTCGATCGTGATCTTACCGTACTGATCTGGAACCCTGCGGCGGAGCGCCTGTTCGGCTGGTCCGCGGCCGAGATGACCGGGCGCCGGGCGCCGCTCGTGCCCGACGAGCTGGTGGCCGAGCACAACGCGGTGCTGGAACGGGTGCGCACCGGCGGCCCGGTCTCCCTGCGCACCAAACGCCTGCGCTGCGACGGCTCACTGCTGGACGTGGGCGTGGACATCAGTGCGCTGCGGTCGGAGGCCGGCGCGCTGCTCGGGTACGTGAGCGTCTACCACCCGGCGGAGAACGACGCGGTCGCCCGCGAGCGGGCCGCCCGCCGCGCGCGCCTCGTGCGGCGGCTCACCGACGTGGTGGGCGACATCAACGCCGAGCTGGAGCTGGAGCCGGTCCTGGACCGCATCGCCGCGAGCCTCACCGAGCTGACCGGGGCCGACGCGGGCGGCTTCGTGCTGATCGAGGACGAGCGGCTGCGGCTGGTGAGCACCCACGGCCTGCCGGAGCGCGTGAAGGGCGCGACCGCCGACCTGCACAGCAGCCTGGTCGGCAAGCTGCTGCGCACCGGCAAGACGGTGCTGCTGGAGACCGGCGACCAGGCGGTGCTGGACGAGCTGATCTGGTCGGAGCTGCCCGGCCTGCACACCATCGCGCTCGGCGTGGCGGCGGTCGGCGGCCGGCCCTACGGGGCCCTGTACGCGCTGTTCGCCGAGCACAAGGCCGGCCACATCGAGCTGGAGCTGCTGGAGCTCCTCGCCGGGCACGCCGGCATCGCGCTCGCCAACGCCATGGCCTACCAGGACGCGGTGCGGCAGCGGGCGCACGAGCGCGCCGTCGTCGACGCCAGCGCGGACGGCATCGCCGTGCTCGACGGGGGCGGTCGGGTCACCCAGTGGAACCCCGCCGCGGAGGAGCTGACCGGCCTGGCGGCGGCGGAGGTGATCGGCGTCCACCCGCCGTTCCCGCTGCCCGGGCCCGGCGAGAAGCTCACCACTCAGCTCCCCTCCGGCCGCTGGCTGGACGTGGTCAGCGCCGGGATCGGCGAGACCGCCGAGGTCGTCGTGGACTTCCGCGACGTGACGCTGGCCAAGGAGCTCGAGGAGGCCAAGGACCTGTTCCTGGCCACCACCAGCCACGAGCTGCGCACTCCGATCACGGTCGTCCAGGGCTTCGCCAGCACCCTGGACGCGCGGTGGGACAAGCTGTCGGACGTCGAGCGGCGCTCGGCCGTGCGCACCATCGCCGAGCGGGCGCGCGACCTCGGCCGGCTCATGGACCATCTGCTCCTCGGCGCGCGGGCGGGCGGGGAGAAGTTCAAGATCAGGCTGGAGAGCTTCGACCTGGGCGAGCGCGTGCGCGCGGCGACGCTGGGCATGCCGGTGCTGTCCGACCGGCACCACGTGGAGGTGGACATCCCGGGCGACCTGCCGCTGGTCGACGGGGACGCCCTGGCCACCGACATCCTGCTCGGCCAGTTGCTGGAGAACGCCTTCAAGTACTCGCCGGACGGCGGCCTGATCAGGGTGCTGGCCTGGCCGGAGGACGGCCGCGTCGTCCTGGCCGTCGACGACGAGGGCGTCGGCATCGCGCCGGAGGACCGCGAGCGGGTCTTCGAGCGGTTCGTCCAGGCCGACAGCGGCGACCGCCGGCGTTTCGGCGGCGTGGGGCTCGGGCTTTACATCGCGCGCACCCTCGCCCGTGCGCAGGGCGGCGAGGTGACCGCGCACGCGCGTCCCGGCGGCGGCACCCGAATGCGATTCGTTTTGAGCATCGCCGACGCCTATATCGGATCCGACACACCGAAGCGGTAACGAGCTGGTCACAGATGGCCGCGCCTATTGTCGAATCTGCACAAGCAATGATCGCCGCGCGGTTTCCAGAACCATCGAACGGGGCATTTCGGTCGTACTGGGATGTGTTTTCCTCAGGGGGAAATGCAGGAGAACGGGGAAGTGAGGGCGTCGTGCTGTTGCCGTATGCGCCGACCAGCGTCGCCGTCGCACGCCAGCGTCTCAGCGCCGATCTCGAGGCATGCGGGGTGTTCGCCACCGCCATAGAGGACGCCGTCCTGGTGGTGAGCGAGTTGCTGAGCAATGCGTTGCGTCACGCCCACCCCCTCCCATCAGGCCAGATCATGGCCACCTGGGAGTGGGCGGAGGACCACCTCGAGGTCACGGTGAGTGACGGGGGAGCGGCCACGGAGCCCCGCGCGGGCCGGCCGGCCCTGTCCTCACTGGGCGGCCGGGGGCTCGGCATCGTCGAGTTCCTCGCCGAGCGCTGGGGGGTGCGTCACGACGAAGACGTGACCACGGTGTGGGCGGTCATCCACGCCCCGGTCGCTGTCCTTAATTCGCAAGTTCGGACGCCCGAAATAGGGGCCCTACGCGAGTGCGGCTAGACGCTCCCTGCTTACAGGGCATGACATGCAGCGTGGGCCTCCCCGGCCGCTGCCGAGTTCGCTGCCCGCAATTCGGATGACCTTCACACCCGCGGCCTCCAGGCGGGCGTTGGTCTCCACGTTGCGCTCGTAGGCCACCGCCACCCGTGGCGCCAGCGCCAGAGTGTTGTTGCCGTCGTCCCACTGCTCGCGCTCCGCGGTCACCGGGTCCAGCCCGGTGTCGATCACCTTCACCCGTTCGACCCCCATGGCCTGCGCGGCCGCCTCCAGGAACGGCCGGGGCTCGAAGACGCGCAGCTCACCGCCCTCCGCCGAGGTCACGGTGTAGGCCTGCAGCGAGTAGGCGACCGGCGGGTACATGACCACGGTGTCCAAATCCACCATCGTGCAGATGGTGTCCAGGTGCATGGTGGCCCGCTGCTGGGCGATCGGCACCGCGAGGACGGTGTGCGCCAGCCCCGCGGCGAAGACCCGCCGGCACAGCCGCTCCACCCCGGCCGGAGTGGTGCGCTCGCCGGTGCCCACGGCGAGGACCCCGGGCGCCATCAGCAGCACGTCCCCGCCCTCCACGTGCTCCAGCCACGGCTCGTACAGGTGGCCGGTGCCGGAGAACCTCGGGTGGTAGGTGTAGATCAACCGGGTGAGCAGGCTCTCGCGGGTGCGGGCGGGCATGGCCAGGCTCGTCACGGCCACCCGGTCGCCGATCCACACGCTGGAGTCCCTGGTGAACAGCAGGTTCGGCAACGGGTCGATCACGAAGTCGTGGCGGTCCATCAGCTCGTACACAAGACCCCGGCCGGTCTTCAGCTCCTCGCGGGCCAGGCCCGCGATCAGAGTCTGGGTCAGGTCCTCGGGGTGCAGCTCAGAAAGGTGGCGGCGCGCCAGCTCGGCGAGCCGGTCGCCGAGCTGGCGCTCCTGGAGGACCGCGCCGATGATCTCCTCACGCCCGGCGTCGTACTCCAGCGTGTCCTGGAGCAGCTCGGTGAGGTAGAGCACCTCGACGCCGTGGTCGCGCAGCGCCTGGGCGAAGGCGTCGTGCTCCTCCTGGGCCCTGCCGACCCATGGGATGCCGTCGAAGAGCAGCTTGTCGCTGTTGCGGGGGGTCAGCCGCTTGAGCTCGGCGCCGGGACGGTGCAGGAGCACCGTCTCCAGCCGTCCGACCTCGCTGTCGGCACCGTTCATCGTTCGGACCTCCCGGTCGGCGTGCGGTCATCGTTCCCGGCATTCCACGTTAATGGCGCACAAATCTCCATGAGGGCGCGAGGTCGCCGTATCGGGTCGGCAGGGGATGCGCGGGACCGCCGGGTCAGGCCGGCCGAGGGTACAGGACCGCGCGCTCAGCGGCCGTCCACGCGGTGCTGACCAGCAGGTACAGCCCGGCCGCGAGCGGCAGGACGGCGGCGGCGGCGATCGTGCCGAACGGCAGCAGGCGCAGCGCGCGCGGAGCCACGGTGTCGTCCATCCGCCGCCAGGTCAGCCAGGCGACCACCGCCAGCAGCGCGAACAGCCCCGCGAAGACCAGGACGGGCGCGCTGAACAGGCCGCCGGACGCCAGCGCGGCGGCGAAGTGCTCGCCCAGCGGCACGCCGAGGGCGCTCTGGGCGAGCAGCAGGTTGGCATGGCCGGCGATCGTCGCCGAGACGAAGACGCGGTAGACGACCATGAAGAACGGCGCCTGCGCCAGGCCGGGCAGCAGCCCGGCGAACATCGAGGTCCCCTCGGCCGCGTACAGCTTGGAGGTCTCGCGGACCAGCCGCTCGGGATCGCGGGCGAAGCGCTCGCGCAGCTTGGCCACCTGCGGCGCCAGGCGCAGCCGCGCCTTGTGGGCGGTCGCCTGCCGGACGCTGAGCGGCAGGAGCAGCAGGCGCACCGCGATGGTGCACAGGACGATCGCCGCGACCGGCCCGGTGAACGAGCCGACGGCGCCGATGAGCCGGTAGGCGAAGTCGATGAGGGTGTCGAGCAGTGAAAGCATGAAAGAGCCCCATTCGTCGGTGTGCGGACGTGACGAGGCGCCCGTCAGGCGTCCGGCGCCGCCGGTGGCGGGCGGGACGCCGCTCGCGCGGCGCACGCTGTGGTGGCCGGCGCGCTAGACGGGCGCGGGGCTCGGCGAAGGGGCTCTGGGCCGGGGACGGCCGGGTGCGGCGGGGTGGCTGAGCCGGACGAAGACCGCGTGCGCGGCGCGCGGGCGCATGCCGGCGGCCACCGCCACGGCGGGCTGCGCGGCCGGCCGGGTCAGCGCCCAGGCGAACAGGATCAGCGTGACGCCCACCAGGCCGACCGTCGCCAGCGTCCCCGGGCCGGTCTGACCGGCCAGGAGCTGCGCGAGGAGCGCGAAGGTGGCGTGGAGGGCGGTCATGTCACTTCGTCAGCTTGCCCACCACCGTGACCGCCGCCACGGCGACGACACCGATCACGGCGATGATCAGGAAGATCTTCAGGATGCCGGTGATGAGGGGGATGAGGAGCCCGAACACTACGTAGAGCGCGAGGAGGACTCCGAGGATGGTGAGCACAATGCGGGCCATATGCAGAAGGTACGTCGCACCGGCCCCGGCCGCGAGGCGACACCGATCTTTCCCCGGATCGTGACCTTCCAGACGGCAACGCACCACACGGCTCTTACGAAGTGATGACGGGTGTGGTGGCGCCCTCCCGGACGGGCCCACTGTGCGGTGTCATTGTCCGTGGGGGACGGTCCATTTCGCGTGTCGTTCGTTATGTCTGTTTACCGGGTAGTCGATTCTGTTATTCCAGGTGCTTTGTGGCGATAAAATGTGACAAATTGGGCGAGCTGGGGGGCCGATGATGAGTACCGCTTCCCCGCCGCGCATCCTCGTCGTCGACGACGATCCGACCGTGGCCGAGGTCGTCGTCAGATACCTGGAACGTGACGGGCACACCGTCGAGAGCGTCGGAGACGGGGCCGAGGCGCTGCGCAGGGCGCTCGCCGACCCGCCCGACCTGCTCGTCCTGGACCTCATGCTCCCCGGCATGGACGGCCTGCAGGTCTGCAAGAAGCTGCGCGAACGCTGGCCGGTCCCGGTGATCATGCTGACCGCCCTCGGCGAGGAGATCGACCGCGTCGTGGGCCTGGAGACCGGCGCCGACGACTACGTCACCAAACCCTTCAGCCCGCGCGAGCTCGCACTGCGCGTCCAGTCGGTGCTGCGGCGCGCCCGAGGGGCCCTGGTCACCTCCGGGACGGGCGTGCTGCGCGACGGTGACCTGCTGGTCGACGTGGGCGCCCACGAGGTGCGCCTCGGAGAACGCGAGATCACCCTCACGGCCCGCGAGTTCGACCTGCTCGCCCACCTCATGCGCAACCCGCGCCAGGCGTTCAGCCGCGCCGCCCTGCTCGACCAGGTGTGGGGCTGGTCGTTCGGCGACACCTCGACGGTCACCGTCCACGTCCGCCGCCTGCGCGAGAAGATCGAGCCCGACCCGGCCGCGCCCCGCCGCATCGTGACCGTGTGGGGGGTCGGATACCGGTACGAGCCCGTGGACGACGCGCCCACCACGGAGGACTCGTGACCGGGGCGGGCCGGTTCCTGGGCCGTCCGTCGACGTGCCGGTGCGGAGGCGGCCTCGGATGATCCTGCAGATCGTCGCCGTCACCGGCGGCCTCGGACTGGTGATCGCCGGGCTGGGCCTCGCAGTCCTCCGGCTGCTGCGCGGCCGGTCGATCGGCGTCATGCTGGCCGTCGTCGCGGTCGTGACCGTCGCCGCCACGCTCGCGGGCGTGGTCGCCATCACCATCGAGATGATCATCGACGGCCACCCCAAGAACGTCGTGCTCACCGTCGTCGCCGTCGCCGGGCTCGTCGGCCTCGGCGTCGCGCTGGCGGTGGCCCGGCAGGTCGTCGCCGCCAGCCGGAGCCTGGTCGCGGCCGTGGAGGACGTCAGCCCCTCCAGCGACTTCGTCCCGCCCGCCGGCCCGCTACCGGCCGAGCTCACCACCATCGCCGAGGCGCTGGCGCAGGCGTACGAGCGGCTGCGCGAGGGACGCGAACGGGAGAGGGCCCTGGAAGGGGCGCGGCGCGAGCTGGTGGCCTGGGTCAGCCACGACCTGCGCACGCCGCTCGCCGGCATGCGCGCCATGGTCGAGGCGCTGGAGGACGGCGTCGTGGAGGACGCCCAGACCGTGCGCCGCTACCACAACCAGATCAGGCACGAGGTCGACCGCCTGTCGCACATGGTGGACGACCTGTTCGAGCTGTCGCGGATCCACGCCGGCACGCTGCGGCTCTCGCCGCACCGCGTCGGCCTCGGCGACCTGGTGGCCGACGCGCTCGCGGGCGTGGAGGCCCTGGCCAAGGCCAAGGGCGTGCGGCTGACCGGCGAGGCCGAGCCGGTGCTGCCGATCTACGCCGACGCGGCCGAACTCGGGCGCGCCCTGCGCAACCTGGTCGTCAACGCCATCAGGCACACCCCCGAGGACGGCGCCGTGGTGGTGCGGGCGGAGGCCGACGAGCGCACCGTGCGGCTGTCGGTGGCCGACTGCTGCGGCGGGATCCCCGAGGACGACCTGCCGCGCGTCTTCGACGTGGCCTTCCGCGGCGAGACCGCGCGCACCCCGGGCAAGGACGGAGGCGCCGGCCTCGGCCTCGCCATCGCCCGCGGCATCGTGGAGGCCCACGAAGGCGCCATCGCGGTCGTCAACGACGGCCCGGGCTGCCGCTTCGAGATCAGCCTGCCCATCTCGGAGTCGACCGCCTGACCGGACGGGCGCGCCGGCGGTTCACAGGTGCGCGGGCACCGGGCGGCCGGGCGCGACCGCCTCCAGCGGGGCGGGGGCGTCCACATCGGAGAAGCCGCCGAGGGGGACGCCGGCCGGAACGGCCTCCTCCCGCGGCATGGCGGGCGGCAGGGACTCCAGCGCGTCGGACATGGCGCGGAACGTCGGGCACGGCCAGCGCCACATGCAGCTGCGGCAGCGCAGGATCGGATGCGCGGCGTCGCTGGTGATGCCGCCGGCGTCACGGGGCTGGTGCAGGTCGAGCAGGCGCAGGCCCAGCTCGGCGAAGCACAGCAGTTCCTCGCGCGCGGCCATGAGCAGGTCGAGGTCGTCGACCGTGAGCCGCGTCTTGATCGGAACGTAGCCTTCCCGGTTGAGCAATGACTGCAGCGGGAGGGCGGCGGCTCCCCAGGCGCGCGCCTTCTCGGTGCGGGCGAGAATGCTCTCCAGCCGCTCGCGCATGCATTGTCGTCCAGGATCTTCGGGTATGTCACTGTTCATCGGCGATGTCGGGCTCGTCACGCTCCACGCCCGTCCCTCCCTCTCGAAGTGACGACCGGACGCGGAGGTTCCGGGCCTCCCCCCCTTCCGGCCGAGCCGGTGTCGCATAGCGTCAAGCTTTGCGCACGGAGCGTTTCCATGAGGCCGAAACGGGGAACAAAGGGCGGACGACTCTTCGGTTATAGCGGTAGAGCGTGACCCGGGGGCGGTACGGCGCTAGTGTGCCCGCTGTGGAGCTCAAGGTCTCGACTCGATCACATGCCGGACACGCCATCTTGACGGTCGCCGGCGAAATCGACCTATATACGGCGCCTCGTCTCCAGGCGGAGTTCGCCCGCCTGCTGGAGACCGGGCCCGACAGGGTCGTCATAGACATGTCCGGCGTGGAGTTCTGCGACTCCACCGGCATGAACGTCCTGCTGTCCGCGCTCAAGAGGATGCGAGAACGCGGCGGCGTGCTGGAGGTGGCCTCGCCGCGTCCCGCCGTCCGCAAGATCCTCCAGGTGACGGGGCTGGATTCGGTGTTCACCGTGCACGACACCATCCCGGCCGAGTTGCTCACCGCCGAACACCCGGGCTGACCGCGCCGCCACCTCCCGCCGCCCTGGCCCCCGGCCCGGCCGGCGGGACGTGACCGCGCGCGCAGCGCAGCCGTGCCCTCAGCACAGGGCCCCGGCCGAGCCTCCCACCGCGGCCCCCTGCACGGGGACCCCGGCGAGCCTCAACCCAGGTCTCGCCCCGGTCTCAACGAGGTCTCGGCGAAAGCCCCGGCAGAGTCCCCGACGGGAGTCCCTGCAGGGTGCTTGCGAGAGTCCCGGCAGGTTCTCGGCGGAAGTCCCTGCAGGGTGCTTGCGGGAGTTCTGGCGGGGTGCTTGCGGGAGTCCCGGCAGGGCTCTCGGCGGGGGTCCTCATCAGGGTCTCGCCGGGAGTCGCATGCGGGTCCCGCAGGAGGTCCCGCACGGGCTCGGCAAGGTCCAACAGGACCCCGCACAGGGGCCACGGCGGTCCGACTGGGCTCGTATGTAGGACCCAGCGGGATCTCGGCAGGGTTCGCACCTGGAATCCCGGCAAGGGACGCGGCGGGAGCCTTCGGCATGGTCCCGGCGGGAGTCCCCCGAAGGGTCTCGGACGGGGGCTCGGCAGGTCCAGCAGGGACTCGCACGAGGGCTCGGCAGGTCCTGCAAGGTCTGGCACGGGGGCCGCGGTAGGGCCTCGGCGGGGTTTCGCATGGAGGCCCTGGCAAGGTCTGGCGTGGATTGTCCGGGCAAGGGCTTGGCGGGGTCTGGCGTGGAAGCTCCGGCAGGGGCTCGCACCGGGTTACGGCATGGCCGCGCACGGGTCGGCTGGGGCTCGGTGATACGGGCGTGGCACTGCACAAGGGGCGTGACGGGGCCTCGCGCCGGCGCTGATCGGTGCTAGCGTCGGTCGACCGTCACATGGCAGCCGACCGGACGAGGAGCGATGAGCGACCCATCCGCACAGCCCGACACCGCGGTGATCATCCCGGCCAAGGACGAGGCCGACCGCATCGGCGCCACCGTGACCGCGGCGCTGGCCATCCCGGGCGTCGACCTCGTCGTGGTGGTCGACGACGGCTCGGCCGACACCACGGGCCGGGTGGCCAAGGCGGCGGGGGCGCGCGTCGTGCGCCACAGCCGCAACCGCGGCAAGGCCGCGGCGATGGAGAGCGGCGCCGAGGCGGTGCGTCTCCTCGACGAGCAGGGGGCTCGTCACCTGCTGTTCCTGGACGCCGACCTCGCCGAGACCGCCGGCCGCGCCGCGCCGCTGGTCGAACCGGTGCGGGCCGGCTCCGCCGACATGACCATCGCCAGGTTCGCCACCCGGGTCAAGCTGGGCGGGCACGGCTTCGTCGTGCGTCTCGCCCGCGAGGGCATCAGGCGTGCCTCGGGCTGGGAGGCCGGCCAGCCGCTCAACGGGCAGCGGTGCCTCACCCGGGCGGCCTTCGAGGCGGCCCGCCCGCTCGCGCACGGGTTCGGGGTCGAGACCGGTATGACGATCGACCTGGTGCGCAAAGGGTTTCGCGTCATGGAGGTCGAGGTCGAGATGTCCCACCGGGCGACCGGCACCGACTGGCACGCCCAGATCCACCGGGCTCGCCAGTTCCGGGACGTAGCGCTTGCCATCGCCGCCCGCGAGCGAGTCGTCGCCGACATCGCAAGCGCTGTACGCGGCCCCCGCCGCTGATCTCCACTACACCGGCATGACCAACACCGCTCGCGAGCGAGTCGTCGCTGACATCGCAAGCGCTGTACGCGGCCCCCGCCGCTGATCTCCACCACACCCGCATGACCATCACCGCCCGCGATCTGCGTGATCAGTGTCCCGGCGTGGCCGATGCCGCTTCCGTGCCGCTTCCGATGCCGATGCCGATGCCGGTGCTGGTGCCGGTTCCGTGGCCGGTGTCGTTTGCGTGGCCACTGTCTCGGCGTGAGCAGTGCCGCCGCGTTACCGATGTCCGGGCGGGTCCGGGGGTTCGGTGAGAGGTGGCTCGGGTGGGGGCGGGGATGTGCTGGAATCGTGCGGTGACTCGGGTCGGGCCGGTGGGCCGTGAAGGGTGGGGGGGCGTCAGCGCCACGCGCGCCGCGCCCGGCGTCCTGGCGGTCGTCGCCGTCGCGGGCGTCGCGCTCAGCGTCCTGGTCACCGTCGCCATCGGCGCGCTCGGGCCTTCGGCCGCCGTGCCGCCGCTTCCCGGGCCGGGGTGGCAGCCGCCGTACTCGCTCTCCCTGAGGCCGGGCGACCACCTGGTCATCGCCATGGAGGCGCTGGCCGTGCTGCTGGGCGCCGCCGGCCTGGCGGCCGGGCTGCTCGCCCTGCGGCGCGGGTGGGCGCCCGATCCGCGTCTGCTGCTGCTCGGCGGCTGCCTGGCCGCCGTGGTGCTGGCCTTCCTGCCGCCCTCCGGATCGGCCGACCACCTCAACTACGCGGCCTACGGCCGGATGGCCGTCCTCGGGCACGACCCGTACGCCATGGGCGCGGACACCCTGCCCGGCGACCCGCTGGCCGCCGCGGTCGAGCGTCCGTGGCAGGAGGAGCCGAGCGTCTACGGGCCGGTGGCCACGGCCGTGCAGGCGCTGGCCGCGCTGGCCGGCGGCGGCTCGGTGCGGCTGACGGTGTTCGCGCTCGCCGCCGTCAACGCCGCCGCCTTCGTCGTGACGGCGTGGCTGCTGCACCGCACGGTGCGCGGAGACCGGTCCCGGCAGGCGCGCGCCGCGCTGCTCTGGGCAGCCAACCCGCCCGTCATCTACCAACTGGTCGCCGGAATGCACGTCGACACCCTCGCCATCGCCCTGGTCGTGGCGGCTCTGGCCGCCGGCGCGAGCGGGCGCCGCTGGGCGTCGGGGCCGCTGCTCGGCCTGGGCATCGCGGTCAAGGCCAACGCCGGCCTGGTCGCGCTCGGGCCGGCATGGGCGCTGCGGTCGCGTCCGAGGTCGCTCGCGGTCGTGGCCGGCACGGCGACGGCGACCGTCCTGGCGGCGTACGCCCTGGCCGGGCCGCACGCCCTCGACCCCGTCCTGCACGCCACCAAGTCGATCTCGCTGGCCTCTCCGTGGCACGTGGTCCTGGGCGGACTACAGGCGACCTTCGGGTCGGGGGGGTACCGGGTCTGGATCCAGGTGGGGTCCGTGGCGTTCCTGGTCTTCCTCGCCCTCACGCTGTCACGGGCCCTGCGGGAGCCGTACGGCCTGACCACGGGCCTGCTCCCGCGTACGGCAAGCGCCCGGGACCTGCCCCAGCAGAAGGCAGGCCGCGAGGACGACGGCGGGCCGCTCCGGCGGGTGATGGAGGCCGGGGACGAGGATGGGTCGCTTTCGCGGGTGGCGGACGGCGGGGACGAGGATGGGTCGCTTTCGCGGGTTGCCGGTGCCGAAGCCGATGGTGGGTCGCGGGGTGCCTGGAGAGAAGAGACACGGGCGATCTGGAGGGAAGAAGCCGGGGTCGCGGTCGTCGTTGTGGCCGCCTGGCTGTTCGCGACGCCCTATGCCCTGCCTTGGTACGACGGGCTCGGGTTCGCGCTGTTGGCGGCCGTCCCGGCGACCTTCTTGGACGGTTTCCTGGTGGCGCGGCTGGCCGTGCTCTCGGCGGCCTACCTGCCGGCCCGCCAGGAGTATCAGCCGCAGGACCTGCACAACCTGCTCGTCACGGTGCTGCGGTCCCAGGTGGTGCCGTGGATCCTGCTGGCGCTGACGGTCGCTCTGGCGTGGTGGGCACTGACCTCTGGAGCGCGCGGATCGACGCGGCGAGGGTCAGCGGCACCGCCACCGTGAGCGCCATGGCCGGGATCGCGATGCCCGAGTCGTTGACCAGGAACCCGGCCAGCGCCGTGGTGAGCACGCCGAACAGCCCCGCCCGCAGCGCCGGCGCCTGCGCGTAGGCCAGCCCGAGTGCCGGGGCCCCCCACCGCGACGGCCTGGCCAGGACGAGGAACAGGAACGCCAGGGCGGCCAGCGACAGCACGGTGAGCTGCCAGTTGCCGAGCGTGCCGAGCATCGCGCCGATTTTGCGGCCGACGACCGGCAGCGCCTCCCCGTCGGCCACCTGCTGGACGAACGCGCCCAGGTGGGTGCGCTGGTCGCTCGGCCGCAGCCAGTCGGCCACCGCGATGAGGCCGATCAGCACGGCACCGGCGACGGCGACGGCCGCCAGCCTGACCACCGTGACCCGCCGCCCGGACAACAGCAGCATGAACACCGCGAACCCCAGCACGAACGCCGGGACGCCGCCGAAGTCGGCGCCCCACCCCGGCCACCCGTCGGCGAAGATCGCCAGTAACCCGTACCCGAGGCAGACCGACAGGCCGAGCACGCGCCGGCCCCGTTCGGCCAGCACCTGCGCCACCCCGGCGAGCGCGAGGAGGGTGCCGGTCGCGTACACGGCGAAGGCGATGTTGCTGAAACCGTAGAACCGGCCGCCGGTCACCGGCTCGTACCCGGTGACCGCGTTGACCTGGAGCCGCGAGCCGGTCACCACGTCGGCCAGCAAGGCGAGCGAGGTCACCGCCGCCACGACCGTGAGCGGCCCGAGCGGGTGAGCCCGCCAGGGCCCGGCGAACGCCAGGCCGGCCAGCAGGCCGGTGAACACCATGATCGTCACGATGAGCGCGGTCATCGGACGGCTCAGGCTCCACCAGGGCACGAGTTGCGCGAGGAAGGTGGACACGGCCACGGCCCCGCTCAGCACGGCCATGACCTGTGTGGCGACCGGTACCCATGAAGCCCAGCCGCGCAGCATGCGACGCGCGCCGATACCGGCGCCGGCACGCGCCCCTACGGGAACCCCACGCGCGTCCGGAGCGCTCCCCGCTTTCCCGTCCCGCCCAGCGCCCGGTCCGGCGTCCGGTTCAGTGCCTGGCCCCGTGCTTGTGGAAGGGAGTGTGGTGGTGGCCGGCATGCCTGAGCCGGGCCAGCGGCGGCGCATGGCCAGGGCGGTCAGCCCGTAGAACAGGAGCTGGACGGAGACGAAGACGGCGAAGAACGGCGCCCGCACCTGCACCAGCACCCGGCTGGCGAGATCGGCGTCCGCCAGTTCGGTGACGGTGCGTGAGACGTCGTCCGGGGCCGAGCCACCCGAGGTCCAGGGGCGCCCCACGGCCTCGGCGGGGACCGGAGCACCGAGCAGGCGCAGCACGGTGGTGGTGACGTCGGTGACCGCGACCAGTGCGTCCTGGCGGGTCGAGGTGGCGGTGAGGTGGCCGTGGCGGTACGGCTCAGCCTGCGGGGACGGACCCTGGGCGATCGCCACGTGGAGGTGGGCGCTGGTGGAGGTGTCGGACAGGCCCGCGACCAGGATGGTGGCACCGGGGGGCACGAGGGGGAGCAGACGGCCGATCGCGCCGTCGGCCGCGGCGGCCGCTCGGGCGCGAGCGTCGGCGTCCAGGTCAGTAGTGGGGGCGTTAGCGGCGGCCGGCGGCCGGGTGATCCAGGCGCGCGCCAGGTCGTCCGCTTCGACGACGACCAGGTTGTACCGGCTCAGGTCACCGAGCGATCCCGCATCATCGGCATATCGCTGGATATTTCCGGTCTTGTCGGCTGCGGCGAGCGCGGCTCCCGGACCGACGGCGGCGACCGTGCCCCCGGCGTCGCGCACGGCCTGGCCCAAGGACCCGATCGTCGCACGGTAGGACGTGGCGGCATTGAACGACGCCAGCGCCGGCCAGCCGGGCACGCTCGCCGAGCCGTCCGGGCTCACCTGGGGAACCGGGAGCGGCGCACACTCGCTCGCCGCCGAGCCGGCTCGCCTGCCCGCCGACACCGTCAGCCATCCGGCGACCGGGCACGTGCTGGCGTGGTCGGGCCGGGGGTAGGCGCGGGTCGACATCGACGCCGAAGCGCCGTTCGCGACGAGCTTCCACAGGTTGGGCGTTCCACTCTGGCTGATGTCCGCCCACTGCAACCCGGGGACCCCGACGAGCACGACCCGCCCGGTGGCAGCCCCGCCGGTACGGGTGTGACCCGGCGCGCGAGGACTCACCCCGGCCCCGGCGGCCGGCGCGTCCGCCATTTGCGCCCGCCCGGCGGCCCGCGGGCCGGCCGTCCCCGCATGGGTGGCGGTTGTGCGCGTGTTCGTCGTCTCCGCGTGGACGGCCTGGGTGTGCGCTGCCCCGGCATGGGCGGCGGTGGCCTGGGGGCCGGTTGTTCCCGCGTGGGTGGTGGCGTGGAGGTCCGTTGTGCCCGCGTGGGTGGTCTTTGTGTCTGTCGTTTCGGTAGGTGTGGTGGTGGCCTGCGGGGGCGTTGTTCTCGCGTGGGCGGTGGTGGGCAGGACGGCGAGGGCCATGGCGCCGAGCAGCGCTGCGGCCGGGAGCCGCCAGGGGCGCCGCCCGGTTCCGGACGCGCGGCCCCCTGGGACCGTCGTTCGCTTGTCCACCGGGAACCTCGCCTCCACGTGCGCCGACCACCTCCGCCCTGCAAACCATAGCCAGAACCCCGACCCCCCTCTCCCACGTGCGATCGGCCTGTGGACGGCCGGCGCTCGGGCGCCCCGAAGTGGTTGGAGGCAGGGCGATGCCGGTGGCCTTCTGCGGTGGGTCACGGCCGGGGAAGGGTGCAGGTGGTGGTCACGGCCGGAGAGCGGTGCGGGTGGTGGGTCACGGCTGGAGCACGGTGCAGGTGGTGGTCACCGGCCGGAGAGCGGTGCAGGTGGTGGTCACGGCCGGAGAGCGGTACTGGTGGTGGGGCGTGCTGGTCGGCGTGGGCGGCGGGGGGTGTGGGGAAGGGGGTAGCCTGCGACGTCGTGAGGACTGGTGGGGGGCGCGGGCGGTGGTGGGGGTGGCCGATCGCCCTGCTGATCATCGGGGTGGCCGCGGTCCCGCTGGTGCGTTACTGGCTGACCAACCCCGCCGACCAGCGCCTGGTCGACCTGGACGTCTACCGTACGGGCGGTGAGAGCCTCCTGCGCGGGCTCCCCGTCTACGACGCGGTCACGCCGGCGCCGCAGCTCCTGCCGTTCACCTATCCGCCGATCGCGGCGCTGCTTGCCGTGCCGCTGGCCGTGATGTCGTGGCCCGCGGCCCAGTGGGTGTGGACGGCCGGCGTGCTGGCCTGCCTGGGCGTCACGGCCTGGTTCGGCTTCCGTGAGCCGCTCGCGCGGCTGCGGCCCGCCTGGGCGGGGCCCGTCGTGTTCGGCGTGGTGACGGCGGCATGCCTGTACCTGATGCCGCTGCGCGACCAGATCCGGTTCGGGCAGGTGGACATCCTGCTGGTCATGCTGTGCCTGGCCGACTGCGTCGCGCGCCGGCCGTGGTGGCCGCGCGGCATGCTGATCGGGCTGGCGACGGCGATCAAGCTCACTCCCGGCGTCTTCCTGGTCTATCTGCTGGTCACGGGGTTCGGGCGCGACGCGGTGCCCGAGCAGCGCCGGGCGTTCTTCATGGCCGTCTTCACCGCCACGCTGCTGACGGTGCTGCCCTTCCTGGTGATCCCGCACGATGCCGCGTCCTTCTGGTTCTCGGCCCTGCTCGACGGCGACCGCGTCGGGGCGAACAACGCCACCACCAACCAGTCCATCCGCGGGATGCTGCTGCGGCTCTACCTGCCGGGGTGGCTCACTTCGCTGATCTGGCTCGCGCTGGTGGCCGTGGTGGCCTGGTACGGCTTCCGCCGCGCCCGGGAGGCTCTGCTGCGGGGCGACCGGATGACCGCGGTGGCGCTGACCGGCCTGATGGCGGTGCTCGTCTCGCCGGTGGCCTGGATCCACCATCTCGCCTGGCTGGTCGTGGTCCTCGCCGCGCTCGCGGGCCGCGCACTCGGCGACCGCACCCCTCTGGCCGGCACCCCTCTGGCCGGCAGCCCTCTGGCCGAGGGTCCGCTGGCCCGCGGTTCACTGGCCGGCGGAGCACTGATCAGCGGGGCGCCGGCCGGCGGAGCCCTCGCCGGCGGGCCCGCCGATGGGCGCGGTGCCGGCGCCCGAGCCTCCGTGTCGTCCGGCCTGACGGGGGCGGCGGTCGTGGCCGGAGTCTGGCTGTACTACGTGCTGCCGATCCCCTGGTGGGGGGTGTCGCTGCGCGCCGCCGGCATCCCGGTGCTCAGCCCGGTGGCGGGGCGCGTCGTCCAGGACGCCTTCGGGCTCGGCGCCGTCGCCCTGGTGTGGCTGCTCGGCCGCCGTCCGGCCGCTGCCGGCGTTTCCGGCCCGGCCGAACCCGGCCCGGCCGAACCCGGCCAGGACGAGACCAGCCCGGACGAGACCAGCCCGGACGAAACGAGCCCGGGCGATGGGCGGCGTCTGGGTTCGCGTGCGATTCCGTGACTGATCCATTACTCTTCGTGATGTGCTCGGAACTGTAATGGCGCTGATCGGCGGCATCGCCGGCATGACCGGGGTGGCGATCGGCCTGCTGGCGCTGCGCAGCGCGCGCGGCGCCGTCGAAGACTGCCTCGACGTGCTGGGCCGCCGCTGCGCGATCGACGGCGTGGTCGACGTCAAGGCGATCCGCGATGTGGCGGTGTTCCGCTACGACGCGCTGGCCGAGATGACCGGCCGCCTGTCCTTCTCGGTGGCCATGATCGACGGCTTGGGCGACGGCATCGTCCTCACCTCGATAAACGGCCGCACCGAGACCCGCACGTACGCGCGGCCGGTGCGCAGTGGCCGTGGGCTGCAGCCGCTGTCCCCCGAGGAGGAGCAGGCGGTCCGCGCCGCGCGCCTCGGCATCGGCCCCGATGTCGCCCCGCAGCGTCTCCGGCGTTAGCGGTGCCCGTCTCCGGGCCGGGTCCTGGCGCGGGACGCGGGGTCGTTCCGGATCATTTCGGATCGTTCGGGGAAGGCGTGGCAAGAAACCGGTAAATATGCCAGGTGGGCGGTGACCTGCGACAGGTAGCCTTCTGGTATGCCGAAAATCGCCTACCTCGGGCCGCAGGGGACGTTCTGCGAAGCCGCCCTGCGCATCCTCGCCCCGGATGCCGAGCGGCTGCCCTGTGCCAATGTCACGGCGGCGCTCGACGCGGCGCGCTCGGGGGAGGCCGACGGGGCGGTCGTCCCGCTGGAGAACTCCGTCGAGGGCGCGATCACGGTCACGCTCGACGAGCTGGCCTGGGGCGATCCGCTGCTGATCACCGCCGAGCTGCTGCTGCCGGTGGAGTTCTCGCTGCTGGTGCGGCCGGGCACCGAGATGACGCACATCAAGCGCGTCTACACCCATCCGGCGGCGATCACCCAGTGCCGCAACTTCCTGGCCCGTGAGCTGCCCGACGCCGTGGTGGTGGCCGCGCCGTCCACGGCCGCCGCGGCGCTGGAGGTCTCCATGGAGGACTCTCCGTACGACGCGGCCATCGGCCCGGCGATCGCCGGCGAGCACTACGGGCTGGACGAACTCGCCGCGCGCATGGGCGACCGCGACGACACCGTCACCCGGTTCGTCCAGGTGGCGCGGCCGGGCCCGCCGCCCGTGCCCACCGGCGCCGACCGGACGTCCCTGGTGGCGTTCCTGCGGGACGACCACCCGGGCGCGCTGCTGGAGATGCTGAGCGAGTTCGCGGTGCGCGGGGTGAACCTGACCCGCATCGAGTCGCGGCCGACCGGTGACGGCATCGGGCGCTATTTCTTCCACTTCGACGCCGAGGGGCACGTCGCCGAGGCCCGCGTGGGCGAGGCGCTGTCGGGTCTGCACCGGCTGTGCGCCGAGGTCCGATTCCTGGGCAGCTACCCTCGAGCGGACCGCGTGTCGCCGCAGCTCAAGCACGGCACCTCCGAGTCCGACTTCACCGAGGCCTCCGGCTGGATCGACAAGATCCGCACCGGCGGGATGTGACGGCGCGCCCGGCGGCGCGTCGCGGCCGGGTGTGACGGGTCACCTGTCGGGGCGATAGGCGCGCGAGCGCCGCTCGGACATCGGTAGCCTTTGTTACGTGATTGACCTGCGTACCCTTCGTGAGGACCCCGACCGGCTACGGGCGTCGCAGCGTGCCCGCGGTGAGGACGACTCGGTCGTCGACACGCTGCTCGACCTCGATGAGCGCCGCCGAAGCGCGCTGACCGCCTATGAGTCTCTGCGCGCCGAGCAGAAGAGCGTGGGCAAGTCGGTCTCCTCGTCCTCCGGCGACGAGAGGGCCGCGTTCCTCGCGCGCGCGAAAGACCTCGCCGCCGGGGTGAAGGGGGCGGAGGCCGAGGCCGAGAAGCTCGCCAAGGAGCTGGACGAGTTGTTGACGGCCGTCCCCAACATCATCGAGGAGGCCCCGTCCGGGGGCGAGGACGACTACGTCGTGCTGGAGGAGGTCGGTGAGAAGCCGCGGTTCGACTTCACCCCGCGCGACCACCTCGAACTGGGCGAGATGCTGGGCGCGATCGACGCCGAGCGCGGCGCCAAGGTCTCCGGGGCGCGGTTCTTCTTCCTGACGGGGGCCGGCGCGCGGCTGCAGCTCGGCCTGCTCAACATGGCCATGCAGCAGGCCATCGAGGCCGGCTTCACGCCCATGATCACCCCGGTGCTGCTCAAGCCCGAGGCGATGGCCGGCACGGGCTTCCTCGGCTCGCACGCCTCCGAGGTGTACCGCCTGGAGGCCGACGACCTCTACCTGGTGGGCACCTCCGAGGCGCCCATGGCGGCCTACCACTGGAACGAGATCCTCGACGGCGGGTCGCTGCCCCGGCGCTACGCCGGCTGGTCGTCCTGCTTCCGCCGCGAGGCGGGCTCGTACGGCAAGGACACGCGAGGCATCATCCGGGTCCACCAGTTCGACAAGGTCGAGATGTTCTCCTACTGCCGTCCGGAGGACGCCGCCGAGGAGCACCAGCGCCTGCTCGCGTGGGAGAAGGAGATGCTGGCCAAGGTCGAGCTGCCGTACCGCGTGATCGACACCGCGGCGGGGGACCTCGGGTCGAGCGCCGCCCGCAAGTTCGACTGCGAGGCGTGGCTGCCGACGCAGAACCGCTATCTGGAGCTCACCTCGACGTCCAACTGCACCGAGTTCCAGGCCAGGCGGCTCGCTGTTCGCTACAGGGACACCGACGAGAAGCCCCGGCACGTCGCCACCCTCAACGGCACCCTGGCGACCACACGGTGGATCGTGGCCATCCTGGAGAACCACCAGCAGGCCGACGGCTCTGTCGTGGTCCCCAAGGCGTTGCGGCCCTATGTCGGACTGGACGTCCTCGAGCCGGTCAAGTAGCCATTTCTTGCTGAGTAAGCCGCTTATCCCCTGATGAGGATAAGCGGCTTACTCTCATACTGTCTGAGACGTATGTCCGGTTTGTCAGGACGTTCGGGTCTGGACAAACACGAAGGCGGGGTTCGCCTGACGCGAACCCCGCCTTCTGTGTGTCAGTGGTCAGACGGCGCGGACCTGCGACGCCTGCGGGCCCTTCTGCCCCTGCGTGACCTCGAACTCGACGCGCTGGCCGTCCTCGAGGCTGCGGTAGCCGTTGCCGACGATTTCGGAGAAGTGCACGAAGACATCCGGAGCGTCACCGTCCGGGGCGATGAATCCGTAGCCCTTCTCGGCGTTGAACCACTTGACGGTTCCCTGAGCCATTAAAGCTCTCCCTGCAATTGATCTTGGGGTTCACACCTCGCGAACCCCGGGTTGTGTCGCACAGCTTCCCGGGGCCGCTCAGACAGTCAAGCTGGTTCTGCACATCGGGTTCAGCTAATACAACGCCACCACATCTAACACCATCAGAGGGCCTTTGTTCCCCCCTCCTGGCGAGAATCTTTTACTCCCAGGGCTGACACCCGAGCTCGGGGCAACACAGGGCAAACTAGAGCTTGTTATGGTCAGCCCCAGACTCGTCGCCACCGACCTGGACGGCACCGCCCTGCGCTCGGACGGCACCGTCTCGCCCCGCACCGCGGCCGCCTTCGCGCTCGTGGAGGAGGCCGGCGCGACGCTCGTGTTCGTCACCGGCAGGCCGCCCCGGTGGATGGGCAACGTCGCCGGGGCGGTGCGCAACCGCGGGCTGGCCATCTGCGCCAACGGGGCGCTGGTGTACGACCTGCACGCCGAGCGCATCGTCGAGTCCCATCTCATCGAGCCCGACGTGCTGTCCGAGGCCGTCGGCCGGCTGAAGGACCGCGTCCCGGGCCTGAGCTTCTCCGTGGAGTACGAAGGGGGCTTCGCCCATGAGACGAGCTTCCGGCTCGGCGGCTGGGACAGCACAGAGGTCTCAGGGCTCCGCATGGGGGTCTCGGGGCTGATCTCCCGGCCGGGCGCGAAGCTGCTGGCCTTCCACCGCTCCATGGACCCCGACATCCTGCACGCCCTCGTGGACGAGATCGTGGGCGACCTGCTCACGGCCACCCATTCGAGCGGCCGGGCGTTGATCGAGATGAGCGCCCAGGGAGTGACCAAGGCGAGCGCGCTGGCCACCCTCGCCGAGCGGCACCTCGTCGGCGCGGCCGAGGTGATCGCGTTCGGGGACATGCCGAACGACCTGCCGATGCTGGGCTGGGCCGGCACGTCCTACGCCGTGGCGAACGCCCACCCGGACGTGCTGGCCGCCGTCACCCACGTGACGGCGGCCAACGACGAGGACGGCGTCGCCATCGTCCTGGAGAAGCTTTTCGGCTGACGCGCCCCGCGGCCCCGGACGCCGGGGGCGGCCGCGCGGCATCGCCTGAGGGATCTCACACGTGCTGACAGGTCTTACAAGGTCTTACAGGTAGGGACCGGAACTGCGGTGGGGCTGGTCCTCCGGGGCCACGGCGCCGGACATGCCGCCGGGCAGGGCTCGGCGCATCTGCTCCAACTGGGCGCGCGCGGCCATCTGCTGGGCGAACAAGGTGGTCTGGATCCCGTGGAAGAGACCCTCCAGCCAGCCGACGAGCTGGGCGTGCGCCACGCGGAGCTCGGCGTCGCTCGGCGCGCTGTCGTCGCCGGTGAAGGGCAGCGTGAGCCGCTCGAGCTCGTCCACCAGCTCGGGCGCCAGGCCGTCCTCCAGCTCCTTGATGGAGCTCTGGTGGATGTCCTTCAGGCGCTTGCGGCTCGCCTCGTCCAGGGGCGCCGCGCGGACCTCCTCCAGCAGCTGACGGATCATGCTGCCGATGCGCATCACCTTGGCGGGCTGCTCCACCAGCTCGGCGACCGAGCGCTCTTCGTGCTGCTCGCCGCCGTCACCCTCGACCGACAGACCGTTGGGGCCCACGACCACGATGTGCGGGGTGCTCTCCTCAGCATTCATGTCATTCAACCTAGCTCACCTGACCAACAGGACTTTTCCGATGTGCTCCCCTGATTCGAGCACGCGGTGGGCATGGGCCGCGTCGGCCATGGGGATGACCGCGTGGACGATCGGCCGGACCGAACCGGCGCCCACCAGGGGCCACACGTTATCGCGGACGCCGCGGACGATGACGCCCTTCTCGGCGACACTACGGGTGCGCAGGGCGGTCGCGTGGATCGAGGCGCGCTTGGCCAGCAGTCTGCCGAGGTCGAGGTCGCCCTTGGCGCCGCCCTGGAGCCCGATCACCACCAGCCGGCCGCCGGTCGCGAGCGCCGAGATGTTCCTGGCGAGGTACTTCGCGCCGATGATGTCGAGGATGACGTCCGCCGTGACCTTCTCGGCGAAGTCCTCCTCGCGATAGTTGACCGCCTCGTCGGCCCCGAGCTCCAGGCACCGCGCGATCTTGTCGGCCGAGCCGGCCGTGACGACGACGCGGGAGCCGAAGGCCTTGGCGAGCTGGAGGGCGAAGGTGCCGATGCCGCTGGCGCCGCCGTGGACCAGCAGCGTCTCACCGCGCCGCAGCCTGCCCACCATGAAGACGTTGGACCACACGGTGCAGGCGACCTCGGGGAGCGCCGCCGCCTCCACCAGCGAGACCCCCTCGGGCACCGGGAGCACCTGCTCCCAGGGGACGGGGACCTTCTCGGCGTACCCGCCGCCGGCGAGCAGCGCGCACACCTCGTCGCCGGCCCGGAACCCCTCGACGTCCTCGCCCACCTCGGCGACGACTCCGGAGCACTCCATGCCGGGGAATTCCGACGCGCCGGGCGGCGGCGGGTAGTGCCCCTGGCGCTGCAGCAGGTCGGCGCGGTTGAGGCCCGCGGCGGCCACCTCGATCAGCACTTCCCCTGGTGCGGGGCGGGGATCTGGGACCTCCCGCCACTCCAGCACCTCTGGTCCGCCGGGCCGGGTAACAGCGATCGCGTGCATGTGACCAAACTATCCGGGTAGCCAAGTCGGCGGTTGACCACGTTGGTCGTGATAGCGGGCGGTAATCTTCCTTCTATTTGCTGCCCCTTTAGCCCAGTCCCGAGGGGGAACACGGTGGCAAGACACGATCGTGAGGATCCTCATTCCCTTGAAGAGCAGCTCGCCTGGCTCGACGCGATCAAGGAGAACGAGGACACCCCCCTCGCGGTGAGCGTCACCCCGGACGACACCGCCGCCTCGCCGTACCCGAAGGACCCGTGGGGCATGGTGCCCGCGGAGCCTCCGGCGCCCGCGTCCCCGCTGTTCCGCGCCGCGGGCGACCCCGCGAACGGCGCGGGGCAGCACGACGACGGCCTCGCCGGGCGCGCCGAGGGCGAGACGCGCGAGGTGCGCCCGCCTTCGACTCAGGGTCTGGGCACCGGCGCCTGGACCGGCCCGCTGGACCCTCCGCCGTCCGCGGCGCCCGGCAAGCCCGCGTTCGCCGCGCCGATCACGGCGCCCGGCGAGCCGCTGTCACGCGCCGACACCAAGGCCGAACCGCCGCCGGACTCCTCCAGCGCCGGCGCCTTCGGCGAGCGCCCGCCGTCCTCGGGCACGGGAACGTTCGAGCGCCCCGCGGGGACGGGGGCCGGCGCCTTCGGTGAACGCCCCGCCTCCCCGGGCGCGGGTTCGTTCGGTGAGCGTCCAGGCTCCTCGGACACGGGTTCGTTCGGTGAGCGTCCAGGCTCCTCCGATACGGGTTCGTTCGGCGAGCGTCCGGCCTCGTCGGGCACGGGCGCCTTCGGAGAGCGTCCCGCGTCGTCGTCGGGTGCGGGCGCTTTCGGCGGGCTCTCCTCGTCCGGCGCCGGCGCGTTCGGCGAGCGTCCGGCCTCGGGCACGGGGGCGTTCGCGGCGTTCGGCGAGCGTCCGGCCGGGTCCGGCGGGGCCTTGGGCGAGCGCCCGGGCTCCTCGGCGGGCTCAGAGGCCCCTGAGGGTTCCGGCGCCGGGGTCTCGGCCGCCGCCGGCGCCGAGGCCGTGAGCGACGACACCGACAGCTTCACCTTCGGGCCGCTCACCGACAAGCCCGGCGCCGCGCCGAGCGCCGACTGGCTCTCCAAGGACCCGCTCGGCGGCGGCAAGGCCGAGCCGTCCAAGCAGCGTGAGGACCCCGAGCCCGACACGGCCCCGGAGCAGCCGGTGCGCGGCTGGCTGGAGGCCGCGGTGCCCGCCGCCGAGCCGTCCGAGCCCGACCATGAGCAGGAGCGCTTCAACGCCTTCGCCGCGGGCGCGGACACCGACGACGTGGTGGTCCCCCGCGTCGAGCGCCCGATGTACGAGCAGCCGACCGAGAACCTCGGCCTGCCCGCGCCGCAGGAGGGCCGGCAGGCCGTGCCGCCCCCCGCCGCCGAGCCGCCGGCCGCCGCCCCGGCGGCCCCGGCCCCCGCCTTCCCCGCCGCCTCCCCAAGCCGGTCGGCCCACGGGTCGTCGGCCGCCACGCACGCCCCTTCGGCGCCGCCCGGCGAGTCGCTGGTGCCCGACCAGGCTCCGGAGGAGCGCGAGCCGTACCGGCCGCGCCGCAGGCAGACCGCCGCGACGCCGCAGCCCGCCCAGCCGGCGTTCGGCGTCCCGGCGCGGCAGCAGCCGGGAGCCAAGGCGGCGGGCGCGAAGGGCGTCACGGGCGTGCGGCCGACGGCCGACAGCCTCGACCCGGTGTCCCTGCTGCGCGGGCGCAGGAACGCTCCCGCGGGCGGCTGGCGCAAGATCGTGTTCAAGGCGTCCGCGGGCCTGATCAAGCCGGGCGAGTCGCCCGAGGTGCGCCGCCGCCGCGAGCTGGTCTCGCGGGCGCGCACCCCCGTCGCCACGGGCCACCACCGCGTGGCCGTGCTCAGCCTCAAGGGCGGCGTCGGCAAGACCACGACGACCGTGGGGCTGGGCGCCACGCTGGCCTCCGTGCGCGGAGACCGGGTGATCGCCGTCGACGCCAACCCCGACCGCGGCACGCTGTCGGACAAGGTCGAGCTGGAGACCTCGGCGACCGTGCGCGACCTGCTCAACGAGCGGCAGCAGATCAAGCGATATGTCGACATCCGCGCCTTCACCTCGCAGGCGCCCTCGCGGCTGGAGATCCTCGCCTCCGACCGCGACCCGTCGGTGTCGGAGGCGTTCAGCGCCGCCGACTACCAGGCGGTCGCGCAGGTGCTGGAGAACTTCTACTCCATCTGCCTGACCGACTGCGGCACCGGCCTGCTCCACTCGGCCATGTCGGGCGTCCTGGGCCTGGCCGACCAGCTCGTTCTGGTCAGCTCGCCGTCGGTGGACGGCGCTCGGGCCGCGTCGGCGACCCTCGACTGGCTGGAGGCGCACCACTACGCCGACCTGGTCAAGGCCGCGACGGTCGTGTTGTGCAGCGTCCGGCCGAGGTCGAAGTCCACCGTCGATCTCGACCGGCTGGAGGCGCACTTCGCGGCGCGCTGCCGTGCCGTCATCAGGGTGCCGTACGACCCGCACCTGGAGGAGGGCGCCGAGATCGACCTCGACCGGCTGCAGCCCGCCACGCGGGAGGCGTACCTGCTGCTGGCGGCCTCGGTGGGCGACGGCTTCGGCGGCGCGCAGGGCGGCCATATCTGAGCGGGCCATATCTGAGCGGGCCGCGTCCGAGGCGGCGGTCGCATTCCGAGGCGGAGGCCGCATGTCGGCCGCCCGCGTCTGAGTGGATCACGGGAGGCCGGTGGCGGAGGGTGTGGGATTCGAACCCACGAGGCCGTCGCCGACCTGGCCGCTTTCAAGGCGGCTGCACTCGTCCACTATGCGAACCCTCCAGTGCGACACCAACGATAGCGTTGCCCGCCGGGCGTTCGCGCGCGAGTGGCGGGCCCCGCGCCTATTCGTACGGCTCGGCCGGCCGGGCGACCTTGGCCAGTGCGGTGGCCGTCAACGCGGGGGCGGCCGTGCCCTTGGGGAGGCGGTCGTAGGGGACGGGCACCCAGGCGCCGGTCACCTCCACCCAGGTGTCCGGACGGGGCGCGGGCACGCCCAGCACGGCGACCTTCAGCGGGAAGGCGTCGGCCGCGCAGCACCGCAGTCGCATGCGGGCGAGGTACCACTGGCCCTTGTTCCCGGACGGGACGGCGAACCCGGTGAGCTTGACCCGGCGCCCGGCGAGCGTGCGGCCTCCGTCGCTCCAGGCGCGGCCGATGAACTCCCCGACCGGCATGGCCGTGGGCGCGTCCCCGGCCAGGGCGCCGTACCCCCCTGCCGGCCGCGGCTGGGGCGTCTGGTCCCGTGCGGCGGCGAACGAGCCGAGCGCGGGCGGGTTGATCAGGAAGACGGCCACGATCGGAAGGCACAGCAGCCAGGCCACCCGCGGCCCGCGCGACCGGCGGCGCGTGGCCGCCTCTCCCGAGGGCGGATAGGGCCTGCGCCACTCTTGGACCAGGCCGAAGACGCCGAGCGCGAACAGGATCACGCCGGCCGCGACGAGCGGCGCGCGGAACCCCGGCCTGACGTAGTTCAGGTAGGCGGTGGACAGGGCCGACACGCGAAGCAGCGCGCCGCCCACCAGGGCGAGCACCAGGTTCTGGGCCATGCGGTTCACAGCAGCACCCGCCCCACCAGCACGCCGACCACGATGGCGAGCGTGAGCGTCAGCGGGACGAACCGCGCGGCGAACGCCCGCCCGAACGTCCCCGCCTGCAGGGCGATCAGTTTCAGGTCGACCATCGGCCCCACGACCAGGAAGACCAGTTTGGCGGTCGGGGAGAAGGTCGTGAGCGAGGCGGCGACGAAGGCGCCGGCCTCGGAGCAGACCGACAGCACGACCGCCAGCAGCGCGAGCACCAGCACCGACAACCAGGGGACCTCGCCGAGGGAGGTGGTCCACGAGCGGGGGACCACCACGTTCAGGGTCGCCGCGGCGAGCCCGCCGATGACCAGGAAGCCGCCGGCGTGCAGGAAGTCGTGGCGCACCGCCGCCAGGAACGCCGCGCGCCGGGTGGCGCCCTCGGGGGCGGGCGGTGCGGTGGTGACGCGTGGCGGCCCGGGGCGGCCGAGCAGCTGCCAGGCCCAGCCGGCGAGCACGGCGACGACGAGGGAGGCGCCGAAGCGGGCCAGGACCATGAGCGGCTCGCCGGGGAAGGCCACGGCCGTCGCCACCAGGACGACCGGGTTGGTCGCCGGAGAGGCGAGCAGGAAGGCGAGCGCGTCCGACGGGGTGACGCCATGGGCCATCAGGCGGGCGGCCACCCGGACGGAGGCGCACTCTCGGACGGGCAGCACGAGCCCGGCGGCGCCGGCGACGGGCACGGCGGCGTACGGCCGGCGCGGCAGCGCGCGCTCGAAGAAGGACGGCGGCACGAAGGTGGTGACGGCCGCGGACAGCATGACCCCCAGCACCAGGAACGGGATGGCCTGTACGCAGATCGTCACGAAGATCGTCGACCAGGTGGTGACGGCCGGCGCGGTGAGGTGCGGCGACAGCAGCAGGTTGCCGATCAGCAGGAAACCCGCCAGCGCCGCGAACACCCAGGGCAGCACGTGTGCCTCGGGTGCGCGCCGTCCCCATGTCGGAGGAGGGACCGGACTGTCGGGCTCGGCGGTCCAGTCGAGTGCGGTTCGGTCGCTCATCAAGGTTTGGAGATTTTTCTGGATATTGGGGGATATGCGCGGATAAGGCGTGGGGGGTGGCGGTTCGACGGTCCGACGCTACACCCGCCGGAGTTGGCCGAGCAGCCATCCCGGACCCACGGCCGCGGCGCCCAGCTCGGCGACGCGCCGGCGCAGCTCGCGGTCGGCGGTGACGACCAGAACCCGCTGCCACGGCCTGACCTCGCGGTTCTCCCGCACCGTGTCCACGATCGCGTCGTCCCCACTGGCCGGCGCCTCCACCACGCCCACCACGCCCGCCGTGTCCGCCACGTCCGCCGTGTTCGCCGTGTCCGCCACGTCCGCCGTGTTCGCCGTGCCGTCGGACCGCACGCCCTTGGCCGCGCCCTCCAGCACCATGACCACGCGAGGGAACCACATCGCCGGAGCCGGGAACCCCTCCGGAGGCCGCAGGCCGTGCTCCACGAGCCGCTCGACGTCCTCCAGCAGGCGCCGCGCGGCGCCCGCCCGGTCGCGCCACCACCCGTGCTCGGCGCGCGCGCCGACGATGTTGGCGGCGTCCAGCACCACCACCGAGGGCGGCAGCGACGGCCTGATCGCCGGCCAGGTCTCGGCGAACCCGGGGTGCAGCGTCTCGCCGCCCACCTCGTCGGCGGGCAGCCACCGCATGTCGGTGCTCTCGTCGTTGGCCGGGACGGCGGGCAGCAGCGCGTCCGCCTCGGCGATCACCGTCTGGAACGCCCAGCCGCCGTGGTCGTCGATGTGGACGCCGAGGACGCGCAGGCTCTCACCGCTCAGCGCGGCCTCCTCCAGGGCCTCGCGCAGGGCGCCGGTGACGGCGTCCTCATGGCTGTCGAGCGCGCCTCCGGGCAGCCCCCACGTGCCGCCGTGATGGCTCCACCACGAGCGCTTCTGCATCAGGACGTGCGGCGTGCCCCCGGCGTCGAAATGGACGGCCAGCAGCCCTGAGGCGCCGTGCAGCCCCCAGTGCCGGTGGCCGCGCTCGCACAGCGCCCAGCCGTCGCCGTCCTTCGCCGCCATGTCTCCATCCTGCCTTACGGCGCCATGCCCGAATCGCACCGTTCGTCGGCCTTCGGACCGCTAGCATCCAACGGCGATGGACGGTTCACTCTCTCCGGTCCGACTGCCCTACGACACCTTCCGTCTCGCGGGGCGCCTCTTCCTGCCCCTGGCCTTCTACTACACCCTGGGCCGGCTCGTCCACCAAGGCGTGCTGCTGGCCGCCGTGCGCGTCGCCGAGCCCACGGGATGGCGGGCCTACCTGGCCTTCGGCGTGCTGAGCCTCGGCGTCCTGGTGACGCTGACGGCCTACATCGCGATGCTGAACATCGCCGGTCGCGCGCTCGGCGCGCGCCCGGTGCAGGCCCGCACGGCCGACGAGCGCGAACGCGACCTGGTCGACGCGATCGCCCACACCCTCCTGCCCTTCCTGATCTTCTACAGCGCGTGGGGCCTGTTCACCGACGACCTCAGCGCCTTCCAGCGGCTGCTGAACGAGCTCCACCCGACGATCGACCTCAGCTACATCGGCCTGTTGAACGACCTGTTCAACGTCAACGTCCTGATCATGGTCATCACCGCCGTGATCTTCGCGGTCAAGGTGGCGTTCGAGCGCCTCTACGGCGCTACGGGAAGGCGCGTCTTCGGCGTGGCCAACAGCACGTTCGAATGCATGTGGATGTACTTCGGCATCATCTCGCTGGGCAACTGGACCGGCGACGGCGTCGACTGGCTGACCGGCCGGGTCGTCTGGGCGGACTTCACGGGCCTGTTCCAACGCGTCCCCCTGCTGCAGACGCTCCGGCAGCTCGGCGAGTACGCGGCCCCGTACCTGCCCGAGTTCAAGGACGGCCTGGTCCAGCCGCTGGTCTGGCTCGCCATGGCGGCCGTCGTCTACAGCTCCTCGATCACCGAGGAGGCCAAGGTCATCGAGGGCACCCGGGTCGAGCCGCACGTCTCACGGCTCTGGCAGTGGCTGCCGACCCCGGTCCAGGCCGTCGCGGAGTTCTTTTCCCGAGGGGTCCGCGACAAGTACGTCCCGCTGGTGAACGGCTTCCGGTTCGTCCTCAGCGGCGGGGTGCTGTTCTACCTGACGTTCTGCCTGATCTACGTGGCGCTCGAAGCGCTCGCGGCGGTGGGCTTCATCGGCATCACCCGGCTCGCCGGGGCCCACGAAAAGCTGTGGTGGCTGATGTGGGAGGGCGCGTTCATCTTCCCCGTCGCCCTGCTGCACGAGGTGCTGCGCATCTGCCTGCTCGCGGTCGCCTTCGATCTGGTGCTGCGGCGGGCCTCCGCCCGGTCGGCCGTGCGGACGGGCCCAGCTCCAGCGTCACCTCCGCCTATGGGAGCAGCCGTACCGTTCCCGGCTCCGGGGTCACCCGCACCTCGACCCGCAGGGTCCTGAACGCGTCGGTGGGCACGACGTACACCGTCTGGACCGCCAGCTCCTTGCCGACGGGCAGGGGGGCGAGCTTGAAGTCGGCGCCCATGTTGAAACAGGAGGCGGACAGGCCGCTTTTCGGCCCCAGGTCGCTGCGGAACGACGGCCCCCATGAACGCCCGGCCGCGTCGGTGACCTTGATCTTGCAACTGCCGCCGACGTCACCTGACCACCTGCTCGCCTGTCCGGTCAGCGGCTTGAGGGTGATCACCACGATGGCGATCTTCGTGCGGGGCGGCAAGGGACGATAGACGTCGTTCGGAGGCTTGCCCTCGGTGATGCTCCTCAGACGCCACTCGATGCCGTTCAGCCTGGCAGCCCGCCCTGGCGCGGCGACGACCTCGGGGCCGCCCTTCTGCGCGCGGGTCTCGTACATCTCCCGCCACGGCAGCACCTCGGCGGCGATCATCGCGGGGACGACCGCCAGCAGGCCGAGGCCGTATCCGAGGTTCCGCTTCCAGTTCACGGCTCGTTCCACTTCACAGCTCGCGCACCGGCCCGACCACGAGAGTGGGCGGCGCCTGCTCGATGAGCTTCTTGGTGTACGGGGCGGACAGCCGCAGGTCCACATCGGCGGCGGGACCGAGGTAGTCGCCCTCTATGGGGCTGTGGACCGTGACGTGAAGGGTCGCGCCGGTCAGCCTGTCGGGAGGCAACTCGAACAGGATGGGGCCATAGGCCGGGATGCCCGGCTGGAGGGGAACCTTGTCGAGCGTGCCGATGAGCGAGCTGGCCAGGTACTCCATCCCGTCGGCCGTGCGCAGCCGGGCTCCCCGCACCAGCGTCTCCTCAGTGGTGGCGGCGACGGTGGCCCAGACGACCACCCAGATGCCCGCAGTCGTCCTGGGCTCACCCAGGAAGCCGAAGGCGTCCTCCAGCCGTACCGACCTGCCGAGCTGAAGGCGGTCCACGCGGAGCTGGAAGGCGGTGGTGTCCACTTGCTCGCCCATCTCGCCTGACGTCGCGATCGGCGCGTACTTCTCCTCTACGTCAGGAGTGGAGCGGAGGACTCCCAAGATGCCTCCGAGCAGCAGCGCACCGGTCAGCACGGCGACGATCGTCCGTATCACCGGCCCACCTCCAGGTCGTAGATCGCCAAATCCTCGCCAGGGAGCCAGTCGGACAGCTCCGAGGTGAACCAGGGTTTGAACTCCTCGTCCTGGAAGGTGGCGGTGAGGCTCGTGGGGTCGGGCGCTCCGGGGGGAATGTTGTAGACGGCCATCACGCGCTCGACCAGGCCGGGCTGGAGTTGCTCACGGTCAGAGCGGCCGTCGCGGATGACGAAACCGGCCTTTTTGTCCTTGAGCCGGTCGATCGCCACGCTTCCGGGCGAGATCTTGATGTCCAGCTTCCCAGTAACGTCGTTGACCGTGCCGGTCTGGTCGCTGACGTTCTCCAGTTGGATCTCGATCAACAGGAACCGGCCCGCCTTGGCCTCACCAAGTCCGGGAGCCGGATCCTTGGTGACGTAAGTGGCTTTGTACGGCTTTATCGCGAAACGGTGGCCTACGGTGGTCTCACCGAGCCGGTGGTGCGGGATCTCCGGCTTGGCCTCCTGGAGGCCGCCCGCCGGCCAGGACAGCGCGAGCACCGTGGCCAGCGCGAACACAACGGCGGTGAGGGCGATCCACGGCCGCAGCGGTCCCCGGCGTGACTCCGTCCGTCCGGGGTCGGGCACCGGAGTCGTCACGGCCAGCGATCTTATCCGGCAAAACCCGGCGAGGGTCGCGAATGTCATGATTCCTCCGCCGTTGCCGTTCTTCACGGGAAGATCGGCCCGCGTGGCGGCCCGCGGCCTCGGCGGAGATCAGCCGCCGCCCTTGCTGAAGTGCTGATAGTCCTTGGCGCCGTTGAAGTAGCCGCCCCACTCCCAGCCGTGCTGCTCGAACAGCCGCACCACGCGGTCGTCCGGGTTGATGACACCCGGCCTGCGCAGCGGCCGGTCGGCGAACCGCCGCGCGTTGTCGTGCGCGACCGAGCCGTCGGGTTCGACCCACGGGTTCTCCCGGGGGTCGAGGTCGATGGCGTTGCCGTACGAGTGCTTGGACCAGCTGCTCGCCCCGGTCGTCCTGCGGCAGTTGAAGGCCGAGGTGTTGTCGGCCTCGATGGAGTCGAAGTCGCTGCCCCTGTAGACGTCGACGGGCTCCATGCGGGCGATCGGATAGCGCCACCGGTAGAGCTGCCCGAAGATCGCCACCACGTCGTCGGTGACCGAGCGGTTCACGATCAGCTCGCCGGTGTGGGCCTTGTCGTCGAAGCCCCAGTAAGTCATCGTCACCTTCCGCAGGCCGCTCGGGGAGACCGGGCAGCCGGGCCGCCAGGAATGGCGGAGCTGGGCCGCCGTGACGGCCGTGACCTTCGCCGCGAAGCGCGGCGGTCCGGTGGGCGATGGCGACGGCGTGGCGGACGGCGGCGCGGGGCTGGCCGTCGGGCCGGCCGTAGGACTCTCCGGGGAGGCCGACGGCGGCGCGGCCACGGACGGAGGCGCGGGCTCGGCGACGACGCCGGAGCCGGAGCCGCCGCACGCGGTCAAGGTGGCGGACGCGCACGCCAGGACCGCGAGGCCCAGGTGGCGGTGCTTGGCTGTGTGGCGCATACGCCAGAGTAAGGCCATCCTGACGCCGCTCGTGACGCAATTGTGATGTCCGGCGTCCGGGCCCGCCGGGCGAGGCCCTGTCGGAGGTGTGCCGCGCGTTTTACCCGGAAGTGCTCGCGCACATGTTCGAGGAGGCGCTACAGTCTTCGGCATCGGATCGAACACGGGTTCGGTCCGGCAGGGTCCAGGCGAAGGGTGGTGTGAGGTGGCGTTGCTCTCGCCCCCCGTCCGGCAGGCGTCCGGGCGGCCCTCCGCCTCCCGTCGATCGGCGACACGCCGTAGCGCTTTCTACGGAAATCTAGGACGGCCTCTATATCCGGTCATAAAGTCCGAGAGCGTGGACCCCGTGCGCAATCCCTACGCCCCCGGTGCGGGGCAGCGCCCTCCGGAGCTCGCCGGGCGTGATCGTGAGCTGCAACAGTTCGAGGTCGTGCTCGAGCGGGTGGCCCGTGGCCGTCCCGAGCGCAGCATGGTCCTCACCGGGCTGCGCGGCGTCGGCAAGACCGTGCTGCTCAACACCTTCAAGTCCATGGCCATGCAGCGGCTCTGGGGCACCGGCAAGATCGAGGCCCGTCCCGAGCAGTCCATCCGCCGTCCGGTCGCCGCCGCGCTGCACATGGCGATCCGCGAGCTGGCCCCCCGCCACCGCGCCCCCGAGCGCATCGAGGAGTTCCTCGGCGTGCTCAAGGCGTTCGCCATGCGCGATCCCGGCGCGGCGAAGGGCACCTCGCACTGGTCGCCCGCCATCGACGTCCCGGCCGGCCGCGGCCGGGCCGACTCGGGCGATCTCGAGATCGACCTCACCGAGCTGTTCGTCGACGCCGCCTCCGTCGCCACCGACCTCGGCGTCGGGGTCGCCCTGTTCATCGACGAGATGCAGGACGTCCAGCCGGCCGACATCTCGGCCCTGTGCGCCGCCTGTCACGAGCTGTCGCAGAGCGGCGGGCCGCTGATCGTCGTCGGCGCCGGCCTGCCCCACCTGCCGGGCGTCCTCAGCGCGAGCAAGAGCTACTCCGAGCGCCTGTTCCGCTACGCGCGCATCGACCGGCTCGACCGCGATGCCGCCGACCTGGCACTCATCGCCCCCGCCGCGCGTGAGGAGGTCGAGTTCACCCCCGAGGCGCTCGACGCCCTCTACGAGGCCGCCGACGGCTACCCGTACTTCGTCCAGGCCTACGGCAAGGTCGCCTGGGATCTCGCCCCGCGCAGCCCCATCACCGCCGACGACATCAGGGTGGCCGCCCCCGAGGCCGAAGAGGAGCTCGCGGTGGGCTTCTTCGGCAGCCGCTACGAGCGCGCCACCCCCGCCGAACGCGACTACATGCACGCGATGGCCTCGGTCGGTGACGAGCCCGTGCCGACGGCCGACGTCGCCGAGTTGCTCGGGCGCAAGCCGTCGAGCCTCTCGCCGGCCCGTGACAGCCTCATCAAGAAAGGACTCATCTTCAGCGCCGAGCGCGGCCTCATCGCCTTCACCGTGCCGCACTTCGGCAGGTTCCTCCGGGCGCAGCCGCTGTAGGCCGCGCCCGCACCCCGAGACAGGGCGCAGCGTCCCTGCGCCCCCATTGACCTCTCTACGGCTTTCTAGAGGGGAAGCTAGAGAGCCGTAGAGAGTTGAATTCGCGGTGTGCGGCCGTGGTGGCCGGTCGGCGTGGCCGGTCACCACGCGCCGCCGTGCGTCTCACATCGGGGCATCGACAAGCATTCAGGGCTGTTTTACCGTGACCATGGAACGCGGTGATGATCCGGAGTCGGCTACGCGACCGCACGGGGTGATGGGCCGTATGAAGCGCATGATCGGCGTGAGAGGCGGCCTCCGCGCGGCCGCCGTCGTCGTCCTCCTCGGCTCGCTGGTGGGGCCGGCCGGCTCCACCGCGGCGCGGGCCGCCACGACGTTCAAGGTTCTGCAGGTCAACCTCTGCAACAGCGGATACGCGGGCTGCTACGAGGGCGGCGCCGCCGTGCCCGAGGCCCAGTCGCTCATCGGCCGGGTGAGGCCGGACGTCCTCACCGCCAACGAGATCTGCGAGGGCGACGTCGCCCCGCTCCGATCCGCCATGGGCAACGGTGACTACGAGTTCCGGCAGGTGCAGGACGAGCGCGTCGCCGCCGCCATCCAGTGCACCGGCGGCCGCGGCGCGTACGGGGTGGCCGTCTTCAGCGTCCCCCGCTACGGCAAGACCGCGAGCGCCGGCGGGTGGTACTCCACCCAGGACTCCGGCAGCGAACGACGTGCGTGGGGGTGCGGCCGGTTCGGCGGGTTCTGGGCGTGCACCACCCACCTGTCGGCCGCCGACGAGCCGGTCGCGCTGCAGCAGTGCAAGCAGTTGATGAACGAGTACATCCCGCAGTCGCACGCCCAATACGGCGCCCTGCCCACCGTCGTGGGCGGCGACCTGAACCTCGAGTACGACAAGTCCGACCCGGAGAACGCCCAGAACTGCGTGCCGGCCGGCTACTTCCGCAAGGGCGACGGCGACGTCCAGCACGTCATCGCGTCCACCTCGTTCGCCTTTGTCCGCACCGACAAGTACGGCATGTCGCACACCGACCACGCCGCCTTCATGGTCACCCTCACCGCCCCCTGGTGAAACGGGCGGCGTTTCTCCAGCCCGTTCTCCGGCACGTCCAGGTCGGTTCGCGGACCCCGTCCGCCGGTTCGCCCGTCCGCCGGTTCGGCCGGGTCACCCGTTCGCCGGTTCGTCTCCGGTCGTCTAGGGCTTTCTAGCCTCCGACCGATACACCGCTAGATTCTCGGAGAAGGTCCGCCCCGGCCGGGTTCTCCGCGCCCACGACGGCGACCCGCACCGGCGGCCGGCGGCCGCTGAGGTACACCGCGAAGACCACCTCGGCCCGCGCCCCGACGGCCGTGCGCCCGGGGTAGACGAAGAAGCGCCAGCACAGCTCGCGCCAGGAGTCCGACGGCTCGTCGGTCACCAGCAGCGGCGCGTACGAGCGCCACTCGGCGCTCGCCCGCAGGCGCGCGACGGCCCGCGCCGCCGGGACGGCACGCTGCTCGCACGGCGCGCGGTGTCTGATCCGGGCGATCGCCTCGCCCCACTCGGGCGACAGCGCCACCAGCAGCGCCAGGCCGGCCCCGAGCGCCGACGTCAGGTTCCAGGAGGCCCGCATCAGCAGGTCCGCGCCCGACACCGGGACCAGCGCGACCAGCACCGCCATCGCGGCGAGGACGGCGGCGCGGCCGATGGAGCGCAGCCCCACCGGGGAGCTGCTCGCCTCGCCGAAACAGCCGCAGCCTACGTCCGGGCGCCGTCGGCGCAGCTCCCACAGGACATAGGTGGACACCGAGAAGAAGGTGACCGTCCCCCAGCGGGGCAGAGGATGGCGGGTGAAGATCAGCCCCGCGGCCAGCAGGATCTCAACGGCGGCACAGAAGATCATGAACTGCCCGCGCCACCGCTCGGGCACCAGCACACCGGGGCCGAGGCGGGACAGCCCGCCCGGATCGGCGTCGCTCCCGGCGGTCGCGAGCTTCGCCCCGCCGCCGAGCACCAGGAGCAGCGCGAGCAGCGCGAGCGCGGCGGCGGCGATTGTCACGGTGTCCACGGTCACCCCAATCCGACCCGGGCGTTGAAGCATCCGTTGGTGAGCTCCCCCCCGAGCTCGACGTACGACAGTGGCGACAACTCGGCGATGCGGCCCCGCGGCGAGGTGCCGCACTCCACGCACCGGTCGCAGAACCGCCCGGCCATGCATCCGCAGGCGACGATCGGCAGCACCGACGAGCGGCTCTCGCACACGTTCCCGACGTACAGCATGGAGCCGAGCGCGAGGTAGGGAAGGCCGCTGCAGGACACGCCCGCGTCCTCGCACTCGGAATCGGCACGTTCCAGCATCGGGTACGCCACCCCGGCCTCGCCGTCGTCGAAGGCGTCCGACCAGGCGGCCGCCCCGGAGATCTTCGACTGGACCGCCCGGTAGGCGTGCGGGGGCGCGGGGACGGAGGCGGCGCGGTAGGTGGGCTGCGAGGTCGCCGGCAGCCGCGCGTGGGTCACCCCGTCGCGCCGCGTGCCGATCGCGTCGAACAGGTATCCCGGTTCGAGCTGGGGATGGCGCACCCGGATGCGTCCCGACGCGCCGTAGGGGACGACGACCACCCGCCGGCCCCGGTGCGGGCCGCCGTCGAGTTCGATCGTCAGGTCCCTGCCGTCCTTGCCCAGGGTGCGGACGATGCCGGTGACGCGGGTGATGTCGCCCCACAGGCGCTCGGCCACCCGGCCGGACTGGCGGGCGCGGATCATCACGCGGGTGCCGGCGGGCAGGTCCACGGGGTTGACGGGGCTGCCGTGCCAGGCGGTCGCCCAAGGCGCGATGACCAGCCGCTCCTCCACGCCGTCCGGGTTCTCCAGAATCACCAGGTGGGGGCTGATGTCGATGATTTGACCCGCGACGCCGGTGAGCGGGGCGGGCTCCTCGGCCTCGGCCCTCACGGGGACGGTGGTCCTGCCGAGTGCGGCCGACGCCAGCGCATGGCGACGCTCAACTCCCATCGGCCCCTCCCCGGTCGCCGCCGCGAGTCTCCTCGTCGTCCCCTAGGGTCACACAGATCGTCGCCGCCGCCGCTCATTTCGGGACGAGGATTTTTCCTCCGCGACGACCTGCGTAGCAAATTTCCCACTCCAGGAGGAACTCGTCGACGCCCCAGCATGTCATGACCCTGTGGTGATCTTTGCCGTCGCCGGGACGAAACCTGGATGACGGATCAGCCGTATCAGGGCGTCCGGCTGCGATTCTGACGTCGAGATCGTTTCATCATGGCCTTCGTCACGGCACCGGTGATCGCATGAGCGGTAAAGACGAGGAGTTCCGCGAGTACGTGGCTGCCCGCGGTCCGGCACTGTTGCGCATGGCCTACCAGCTCACCGGCCAGCCCGCGGACGCCGAGGACCTCCTCCAGGCGGCCCTGACCAAGACCTACCTGGCGTGGGAGCGGATCAACGACCGGGCCTCGCTGGACGGGTACGTCCGCCGGGCGATGGTGAACATCAACATCTCCTGGTGGCGGCGCAGGAGGCTGGAGGAGTACCCCTCGGAGGAGCTGCCGGAGACGCCGTCCAGGGACGGGCCGACGCCCGGGGAGATCCACGAACTGCTGGAAGAGGCGATCAACCGGCTCCCGGTCCGGCAGCGCACGGCGATCGTGCTGCGCTACTACGAGGACATGACCGAGCCGGAGATCGCCAGAGTTCTCGGCATCAGCATCGGCACGGTGAAGAGCACGGTGTCCCGCGCGATGGCGAAACTGCGCGGCGACCTCGTCGTCGTCGAGCCCTGCCGCCCTGACGCCCGGCCGCACGTGTCCATGGGGCGCGAGCCCGTCTGAACCAGTCGCCCTCCGCGGCGGGAGGAGGCGAACGAGTGGCTCTGTGGCGCGGGCCGGTGTGAACGAGCGCTTGTCTGAGACGCGGGAGCGGACGAGACTCGGAGCCGGACGACAATCACGAACCGGCGCCCAGGCCGGGGCTCGCCAGCGGAGGTCCGTCAGATGCGCAGCACCATGCCCGACCATCCGCTCACGATCACCTCGATCATGCGGCACGGCACCGGACTGTTCGCCGACCGCGAGGTCGTGACGTACACCGGCGACGGCTACCGCCGCATGTCCTACGGGGAACTGGCCCGGGAGGCGGCGCGGCTGGCGGGCGCGCTGCGCGCCCTCGGCGTGGACGGCGACCAGCGGGTCGCGACCTTCGGCTGGAACAGCGCCGAGCACCTGACCGCCTATCTCGCCGTGCCCAGCATGGGAGCGGTCCTGCACACCCTGAACATCCGCCTGTTTCCCGAGCAGATCGCCTACATCGCCGGGCACGCCGAGGACGACGTCGTCATCGTGGACGCCTCGCTCGTCCCGCTGCTCGCCCCGATCCTGCCCGAGATGAAGACGGTGCGGCACGTGATCGTCATCGGGGCCGCCGACACCGCGCCGCTCGCCTCCGCGGGCAAGCAGGTGCACGACTACCGCACGCTCCTCGACCAGGCCCCGGACGCGTTCGACTGGCCCGACCTGGACGAGCGCGCCGCCGCGGCCATGTGCTACACCAGCGGCACGACGGGCAACCCCAAGGGAGTCGCCTACAGCCACCGCTCGGCCTACCTGCACTCCATGAGCGTGTGCACGGCCAACGCCATGGGCCTGTCCAGCCGCGACCGGGTGCTGCCGATCGTGCCGATGTTCCACGCCAACGCCTGGGGACTGCCGTACGCCGCGCTGATGGCCGGGGCCTCGCTCGTCATGCCCGACCGCTTCCTGCAGGCGGAGCACCTGGCGAGGATCATCGCCGAGGAACGGCCGACGGTCTCGGGCGCCGTCCCCACGATCTGGGGCGACCTGCTGCGCCACGCCCGCCGGCACGGGGCGGACCTGTCGTCCCTGCGTCTGGTGCCGTGCGGCGGATCGGCGGTGCCGGAGTCGCTGATGCGCGCGCTCTCCGACGAGTTCGGGGTCCAGGTCGTGCAGGCGTGGGGCATGACCGAGACCTCGCCGCTGGCGACGGTCGCCCACGGGGACTCCTGGGAGCTGCGGGCCACGCAGGGGCGGCTGCTGGCGGGCGTCGAGGCCCGCATCGTCGGCGCGGGCGACGTCGTACTGGCCTCCGACGGGGTCGCGGTGGGCGAGCTGGAGGTGCGCGGGCCGTGGGTCACCGCGTCCTACCACCTGGAGGAGGATCCTTCGCGGTTCCACGACGGCTGGCTGCGCACGGGCGACGTGGGCCGCCTGGACGCGCGCGGCTACGTCACGCTGACCGACCGCGCGAAGGACGTCATCAAGTCCGGCGGGGAGTGGATCTCGTCGGTCGAGTTGGAGAACGCCCTCATGGGGCATCCCGCCGTGGTGGAGGCGGCGGTCATCGGGGTGCCGGACGAACGCTGGGGCGAGCGTCCGCTGGCATGTGTCGTGCTCGACGGAACGACCGGAGTGGCGGAGCTCCGGGAGTTCCTGTCGGGGAAGGTGGCGCGCTGGCAGGTGCCCGAACGCTGGGCCTTCATCGATGCGGTGCCCAAGACGAGCGTCGGCAAGTTCGCCAAGCGCAGCCTGCGCGAGATGCACGCCCGCGGGGAGCTCACGATTGTCGAGAGCTGAGATCCGAGAGGTCCATCGCGCCGGCGGTGGCACAGGGCCGCACGACGTCGCGGATGATGCGCAGGCTGGCCAGGAAGTCCTCCAGTCGCTCGGGGGGCAGCAGGCCGGTGAACCACGTCTCGATGTCCTCGATGTGCTGGGGGAGCACGGTCTCGAGGCGGGCGGCGCCGGCGTCGGTCAGCGTCGCGTAGGAGGCCCGGCGGTCGGTGGCGCAGGCCACCCGCTCGACCAGGCCCTCGCGCTCCAGACGGTCCACGACGCGGGTCACCCCACTGGTGGACAACGACGTCTGGGCCGCGAGGTCGCTCATGCGGAGCCTGCGGCCGGGGGACCGGTACAGGCGGATCAGTGTCTCAAAGTCGATCTCGGACAATCCTGAGGCGGTGAATGCGGCGTTCATCTTCGCGGTAAGGCCCAAGTAGACCTCGGCCATCAGGCCCATCGCCGTGAGCCTGGGGTCGTCAGCTGGTGTCACGCTCATACTCTAGACGACGTTAGTTGACGGGTGGAATATTCCTCAGGTAGACATCTGTTGGAGCAAGCATCAAGCCCAGCGATCCACTAGTCCACGGGAGATGGAACATGAGCACTCGCACCTGGGAAGGCATCGCCATCCCGACCCCCGGCGTCTTCGACCTGGACGTCGCCCACACCCGCGTGGGATTCGTCACCAAGCACATGATGGTCAGCAAGGTCCGCGGCCGCTTCGGCGACTTCGCCGGCACCGTCACCATCGCCGAGAACCCGATGGAGTCCTCGGCCGAGCTCACCATCAAGACCGCCAGCATCGACACCGGCAGCGACGACCGCGACAACCACCTGCGCAGCGACGACTTCCTCGCGGTGGACAAGTTCCCCGAGCTGACCTTCCGCAGCACCCGCGTCGTCAGCCACTCCGGCGACGAGCTCGTCGTCGTCGGCGACCTCACCATCCGTGACGTCACCAAGGAGGTCACGCTGAAGGTCGAGTACGGCGGCGCCGGCACCAACCCGTGGGGCCAGGAGCTGTTCGGCTTCGAGATCGAGACCGAGATCGAGCGCGAGGAGTTCGGCCTCACCTGGAACGTCGCCCTGGAGACCGGCGGCGTCCTGGTCGGCAAGAAGATCAAGATCGAGATCGAGGGCGAGGCCCAGCGCCGCGCCTGACCGCCGGTGTCGCGACACCCTGTGTCCACAGCCTGTGGACAGAGTGTGTGGGAAACCTTCTTCTCCCCATGGACCCCCAGGGCCGGCCCACTCCCCGGCCCTGGCCATCGGTCCTCCACCCCCCATCCAACACCGCGAACCCCGGCACACGGCCGGCCTCAACACCGGCACAACGGCCGTTGTCGGCAGCCGGCACACGGACACCCCGCGACTCGGGCGCTCGGCCGTCTTCCGCCCCGGCATCCGGACATCCCGCGGCCTGGGCATGAAGGCCGACGAACCGCTCTCGCGCGACATGTTCGGTTGCCACGCCGAATCCACTTTGCCGCTTAGCATCAAGGCCGGTACTCTGTGCTGAGCCAGTCAGGCCCTCAACAGGCCGGTCGGGCACCAGGAGGCTTCGCCTAGTCAGGTCTATGGCGCCGCACTGCTAATGCGGTTTGGGTCTACAGCCCATCCGGGGTTCAAATCCCCGAGCCTCCGCACTTCAGAGGCCCTCTCCCGATTGTCGGGCGGGGGCCTTTCTGCTGCCCGAACAGTCAGGGTCGTGGTTCTGCCAGATGGCACAGACCTCGATCGGTCAGCCACCACGGCGGTCGTCGACGGTCACGACCAGGCCGGGCCGGCCGTCCGCCAAGCGGCGCAGGTCGTCGGCGAGTGGGGGTAGGTGCAGGTCGGGCAGGAAGAGGTGCAGGTCGGGCAGGAAGTGCACGGTCGTCCCTGTGGCACCATCGCCGGCGACGGTCTCCAGGCCGGAGACAGGGACGCCCTGCTCGTACCGCTGGATCCAAGATCCACTCAGGCGGCGGTTGGTGTGGACGAGCCACTCGCTGAGCGCGGCGACGACGGACATGCCACGGCGCGGATGCCCGTCGGGAAGCGTCTCCGTGCCGGGGTCGTCGAAGAAACGCAGGTCCTTGGACGCCATGACGGGCTTCTTCACCGGCCGCCCGTGCTCATCGAAGCGGGTGTCGGTGCCTCTCCCCTCGTCGGCCACGGAGACCGAGCCGTCGGGGTGAAGGGTGACGGTGCAGCGTCCGGCGCCCGTGCTCGCCGCCTCGTCGGCCGCGTAGGCGAGGACCTCGAGGATCAGGTGCCGGACGCCGCCGGGGGCGAACTCGGCCGGGTTCCCTCGGATACCGGCGAGGTGACCGAGATCGACGTCGGTCGCCCAGTCATGGGTGGTGTTACGCCAAGAGGATCGGGATGTGCCCACCACAGCACCCTAGTCACGGCTCAGGCAGGGGTGATGCGGTCCACGCGGCCATCCGCGACGGCGGCCCCGACCGTGTTCCTCAGACGGCCGGCGAACCCACCCAGGAGCAGGGACAGGCCTCAGACGTCGAGCTAGCCGCGAACCATGCACTTCTGACGCGGAGTTGTAGTCCAGGGAGCCCAGAGTCGTCCACAGAAGTGTGGTGTTGAGCTCGCCGATATCGACGGCGCCGGGGATCTAGCGGCGTACCTTGTACCTCAGGTGGAGGACCCGCTCGCTCTGGATCACCACGTGGGGGTCCTCCAGCAGGTGCTGCTTGTCGATGCCGCCGAAGAAGCGTTTGCCCGACCCGAACACCACCGGCACCACGTCCATCGCCACCTCGTCCACGAGGCCGGCCGCGAGGATCTGGCCGCCCACATCGCCGGCGTTCACGGCGACGATGCGGTCCCCGGCGAGTTCCTGGGCCTTGTCGATCGCAGCCGTCACGTCACCCACGAAGTGGTACGACGCCTCGGGATGCCACCCCTCGGGCTTGGGACGGTGGGACACCACGACCACGTGCTCGCCGGCGGGCGGCCGGCCCTCCCAGCCGTTCACCAGGTCGAAAAGGGTACGGCCCATCACGATCGTGCCCATCGCGTCCCACACCGACCGGACGTACTCCGCCGATGCGCGTGGGACCTTGATGCGGCTTCCGGATCCGGAATGGTCGTAGTGCTGGTCACCGCCTCCGGTGACCGGGGTGTCCCCGTTGAAGTACCAATCGTGGAGCGGCCCGACCTCGTCGTTCTCGTCGGCGATGAAGCCGTCGACCGACGCCACGTTGTGCATGATCACTGTGCCCACTGGTTCTCCTTGATTCGCCGTGCGCGTTCGCCTCCGATCGTGTCGTCTCCGGGCACGAGCGAGCTTGTAAAAAATCAATCAGCGGGCATCGGACCGCTGTCCGGCGGGAATCCCGGCTCGGCGGGGAATCGACGCCGCAGGGCCAGGTATTCCGTCGGAGTGTGGCCGGTGAAGTCCTTGAACTCCCTGATGAAGTGGGCCTGGTCGAAGTAGCCCGCCGTGTGGGCGAGCTCCGACCAGTCGACCGGACGCAGCGCATTCACGGACACGATCAGCCGCGCGAAGCGGTAGATCCGCGCCACCCGCTTGGGGGTGACCCCGACATGGGACCTGAACTGCGTGGCCAAATGATTGCCGCTCACCCCGGCGGAATCCGCCAGCACACTGACCGGGACCACGCCGTGGGAGGACTCCAGACGTCCACCCGTGTGCTGGACCAGGTCGAGACCGCGCGATGGTACCTCGGCGAGCCGCGATCGCAGTTCCTCCTCCAGTGCGCGCAACGTCTCGGTGGCGGATGCGAGGTCACCGACCTGATTGCGGATCCGGTCCACGGACCGCTGCCAGACGGCGTCGACCGGCACCCATCGGTTCCGCAGTTCGTCCGCCGGCATGTCCACGAACGGCGAGATCCCCCACGGCTTGAAGTGCACGCCGACGAGTCGCACCCGTTCGGGGTATTCGAAAAGGAAACGCCTGGTCCATACACCCATGAACCACCCACCGGCGAACACCGCCGGCGGTACCGCAGGGTCGGAATCCCACAGGCGGGTGGGTCCGCCCAGGTTGATGAACAGGTGTGCCGACGGCATGGGCGGGACGTTCATCAGGCGGTGACGTGGCACTCCGGTCAGGCAGTAGATGTCGTCGATGAATCGGTCGAGCGGCGGTGCGGGCACCCGGCCGACGTACTCCATGGGCTCAGTCTGGCCGAAGAGGGCCCGGGCTAGGGTGACCGGCCATGAGAGTCCTCATCGTCGGTGGCAGCGGATTCCTCGGCGGCGAACTCGTCCGGCAGAGTTCGAGCGCCGGATACGAGGTGACCGCGACCTATTCGAGCCGGTCCGGAGAGACAGCGGGTGTCGAGTGGCTGCCGCTTGACGTGCGCCGACGAGAGGACGTCGACGCGCTGGTCCGATCGGTTCGCCCGGAGGTCGTCATCAATGCCGCGTACCGGCAGACAGACTGGGCGACCGCGGCGACCGGATCCGCGAACGTGGCCCTCGCCGCCTCTGCGACAGGCGGGCGCCTGGTCCACGTGTCCAGCGACGCGGTGTTCTCCGGGGCCGCGATTCGCTATGACGAGACGTGTGTTCCCGACCCGATCACCCCGTATGGTGCGGCCAAGGCCGCTGCCGAGACGGCCGTGAGCGCGATCGCGCCGACCGCGGTGCTGGCCCGGACGTCCCTGATCATCGGTGACGGTGGTTCTCCGCACGAGGCGCTGGTGCGTTCACTGGCCACCGGCCAGGTGAAAGGAATGCTGTTCACCGACGTCGTCCGATGTCCCGTGCATGTCGTCGATCTCGCCGCGGCGCTCCTCGAACTCGCCGCGTCCGAGTACCACGGCGTCCATCATGTCGCCGGGACCGACGCGGTGACCCGGTACGAGCTGGGGCTGCTCATCGCCCGACGAGACGGACTCGACGCGGACCGGTTGCCCGCGGGCCGGAGAGCGGAGACCGGCCTGTCCGGCCCGGCGGACGTGCGCCTGGAATGCGACATGACCCAGCGACGAATCCGGACCGTACTGCGCGGTGCGCGGCGCTTTCTGTCCTGAGGCCGAATGGTGATCGCGGCTTCCCCGGGAAAGTCGCCCGCATGCGAGTCAGAGCCGCTACACGCGTCCTCGTTGACCCTCGCACTCGATTGATTCCGCGAACTCGGGGTATGACGAGTGCCGGTCCGCGCCGGTTCAGGACTTCGGGCAGACGATGTCGTGGACATTCTCACACCAGGTTTCCGCCGTGTCCGCATTGGGTGCCGCCCAGATGTAACCGGTTTCGGCGGCCCTGGTCGTGCGGAAAGGATGGCCGAGATCGTCGATGCGGGTGGTGCCCGTCCTGTCCTGGCTCGACCAGTCGAGTTCGATATGCCACTCATACAGGTTCCGCGTGGTCGTGGCCTTGACGCGGAACGCCTCGGGGCTCTCGGCCGAGACGCTGTAAGGGAACTTGGCCGCGGGCGTTCCTTCTGAGGCCACCTGTTCGAGCACGGCAGTGGCCGCGTCCAGGTCCACCGCCAACTCCCGCACTTCGAGCGGTCCGCCGCAGCCGGCCCCCATCCAGTACGTGTGACCCGGGGCGGGAGGAAGGCGCCGATCCACGACGACGCGGATACGGCGCAGGACCACGGCGGAACTCGTGAATCCCTGCACGTAGACGTCCACGGTCGAGGTCTCGCCGTCGGCGGCCTTGAGGTCCCGTGCCCAGCCGTACAGCATGCCCCAGCTTTCCGGGCGAGGGCCGACCTCCTTGAGGTCGTGGTCGATGACGTACTTGTGGCAGGAGTCCGCGTCCTCGGGGTTGAGGCCGACCGTCCAGCCGAAGGGGTCTTTCGGCTGGGTGACGTAACGTACGCCCGAGTTCACTCCGTCGACCAGCAACGTGGACGCGGCCCCGGTGACGGTGGCGGCCAGCAGAGCCAAGATGGCTTTCCAGCTCGGCCGCCAACGGTTCGGGCGGATCTCGCCGCCGTTTTCCGGAGAGGGCTGGGGCGGATTTTCCGGCGGGGAAGGCGTGGAGGCGGGGTTCACGGCGGCTCCTGCCCGTACTACAGGGCCAGAAAGGCCCTCGCATGAGATTCGGGGACCATCGGAAAAGCTCGTCCGGCCCGGTGATCCGATGGTATCCAGCCGGTGACGGTATGCGCCCGAGTTAAGGGTTTATGTCGGCTCTTATCGATGTTTAGGGCGTTAGGAAAATGGCGGATGAAGATCGTGCCGCCGTAATGTGGAGGGTGGAGATCATCATGTGAGGATCCGGAGACGAAGACCAGGGATCGCGGATCCCGAATACCCGGCCACGAAATCTGAACGCTGGATGCATGGACGACGGATGTTCGGGTCCGACGGGCGGACGTCGGGTGGTGAGCCCCAATGCGTGGACGCCGGATGTGGGAAAGGACAGCAGTGGGGACCTCGGATGCGGAAAGAACCGACAGCGGGGACGCCGACGTCGGACACCGGCTGTGGAGGTGTCGCCGGGCGGTGTCGGTGACTCGGCACTTCGACATGGCAGGCGGATCCGGTCGCCGGCGGCATCACGCGGTTCTCATGGAATTCCCAGACACGGCAGGACAACCATGTGCCTCGGCCCTGCGTCCAACCTGAACGGGGATTAGGGACCGCAAGGACCACGCTGTCGACGAACGGGGCGCACCGAGCGCCGGTCAAGGACGTAAGGCACCACCATGAACTCCTCCGTAGAGCTCATCAAGGCCCAACTCGACCTCACCGAACAAGCCGCACTGGACGCCCTGACGGACCTGCGAGAACACAGGGCACGAGGGGTCATCCCCCTGCGAGAACGCGCACAGGCCGAACAAGCACGAGCACAGCTCCGTGCCGTCGAAGCCTGCCGGAAAGCGCTGACGCACTATGAGTCGACGGCCGCGGCCGACCCCGAGGGCATAGAAACCGTCGTCCAGCTGGCCATCGCCCGCATCCTGGCGGCACAGCAGGTAGAACTCGAAAGCCTGCGAGAACCGCCAGAGTGACCGACGGGCAAGGCGGCCGTTCGGGCGCCGCGCGGGATGACGCGACCCGCGACGCACTCGAGCGCGGAGCCGGCCCGTTGTCGTCTCCGCTTGAGCCGAGGGCCACGCCCCTGTGAAGCCGGGCGGCGTGGCCGGTCAGTCCACCGGGAGGCCGTCCTCCAGGTAACAGGCGCCGGCGCCCAGCCGATGCAGGGAACCGGTCACCCGCCGCGCCAGGGACGACGGCAGCAGGTCATCGAACTGCTCGGATGCGGCGAACATGAAGCCGTCGAGCTCGTCGGCGGCGAGCCGAATGTCTGCCGCCTGAGCCGCAGTGATCACCCCGCCGTCGAAGACGAACATCAGGCCGCCGTCCCACGGAGGGCGCGGCGGAACCCAGTCGACGCTGAGCATCGCTCCGAGCGACGCGACGATGCCCAGCTCCTCTTTGATCTCCCGTGCGCAGGCGGCCCGGGGAGACTCGTCCAACTCGATCATGCCGCCCGGGATGTCCCACCCCGGCTTGTACGTCGGACGCACCACCAGGACGCGGCCGGCGTCGTCGCGGATGAGCGCGCCGGCGGCGGCGCGCACGCGGGGCAGGCCGGCGATGAAGGCGAGATCTGGATCGTCCACCTGGCCACCGTACGAGCTGAAGTAGAAGGTGGCGACCCAGGCTCGCCGCTGGTGGAGTCGTGCGCCGGTTCCCGCGGCCACGGCGTCTGCCGACGTTGAGACGCAGAGGGTACCTCTGCAGCCCTGCCGGTCATGGGAGATCCGGTTGGTCCTCCATGCCCGGTGAAAGCGAGGTGGTCGGCGTTGCGGCCTGGGCCGCGACCGGGTCGAGTGCGCGATCGTATTCGCCATAGGCTGGCCGTTCATGGATGGCTTGGTCGCGACCCTCGGCACCGCCTGCGCTGTTTTCGCGGGCACGAACGTCGATGACATCATCATCCTGACCGTGCTGTTCCTGTCCGCCCGCGCCGGCCGCGAGCCCCGCGCACGGCAGATCGTCGCCGGGCAGTACGCGGGCATCGCCGTGCTGGTCGCCGTCTCCGCGATCGCCGCCCTCGGCCTCACCGTCATCCCCGACCGCTGGGTCGGGCTGCTGGGCCTGGTACCGCTCGCCCTTGGCATCCGCGGTCTGATCTCCGCCCTTCGCACCCGCCATCGCGACCGGAACGGTGGACGGGGTGCCGGGCGTGAGGGGGGACAGGAGGGCGGGGCGCCGGTGGCCGTGGCCGGCGGGGCCTTCTCGGTCGCGGGCGTCACGATCGCCAACGGCGCGGACAACCTCTCGGTGTACACGCCGATGTTCCGCACCATCGGCCTGACGGCGAGTCTGGTCACCATCGCCGCGTTCGCCGTCCTGATCGCCGTGTGGTGTGCGGCCGGGTACTGGCTCGGCTCCCACAAGAAGATCATCGCGTTTGTGGAGCGGTTCGGACATTGGCTGGTGCCGCTCGTCTTCGTCGCGATCGGCGCGGTGATCGTGCTGGAGTCCGGCGTCGCCGGCCGCCTGGTCGACCTCCTGTGAGCAAGACGACCATTGGTCGTCGCTTCGGTGCGCGACCGGCGACCACGGTGGTCGTCTTGATGTGCGACCGGCGACCATGGTGGTCGCCTCGGTGTGCGACCGGCGACCATGGTGGTCGCCTCGGTGTCCGACTGGCGACCACGGTGGTTGTCGCCTCGGTGTCCGGTCGGCCGAAAGTACGGCCGTGGCGATGGTGAACCGGGCTTTCGGCTCATGTCCGCGCTCGCGGGGGACCGCAGGATGACACCATGCCCCCTGAAGATCCCCCACCCTCGGCGTCCCACGTCGGCGCGGGGCCCGCGTGGCCCCGCGCCGGTCGTCCGTCCGCGGCGCCCATCGACGGTCGAACGTCTGCCACGTCCGGTGCCGATCATCCTCCCGTGACGCTCGGCCCCGGTCATGCCCCCTCGACGCTCGGCGCCGGTCGTGCCCCCGCGACGGTTGCCCCGCGTCGGACGCGGATCGTCGCGTTGGACGTGGTGCGCGGGTTCGCACTGTGCGGGATCCTGCTGGCGAACGTCCAGCCGATCGCCAACGTGGACGACGCGATGCGGCGTTCGTCCGCCGCCCTGGAGAGCCCGTGGATGGGAATGCTGGTCGAGCAGCGCTTCTTTCCCATCTTCTCCCTGCTGTTCGGCGTCGGATTCTCGCTGCTGTTGCGATCGGCCCATGACCGGACCGCCAATCCGCGGGTGGTCCTGCTGCGCCGGCTGCTGGTTCTGTCCGGCCTCGGACTGGCGCACATGCTGCTGTGGCGTGGCGACATCCTCACCGTCTACGCCGTCGTGGGCCTGCTGGTGCTGCTGCCCTCGACCTGGCTGCCGCGCTGGGCGGTGGCCGCCCTTGCCGCCGTGCTCGCCGCGGTGGCACTGACCCTCTACGGCGGCGGGACCATGCTCGTCCCCGCGCTGTTCCTGCTGGGTTCCGCACTGACCCGGTACGGGGTGGTCGACCGGGTCGAGCGGTCGGCGCGTGGTCCGGCCGTGCTCGGCCTGGTCTTCGCGGCGGGGGCGGCGCCCGCCCTGTGGTGGCAGGGGCGTTCCCGAGCGGGCGACTCCCATGGTCTGAGCCCCGCCCTCGCGCTGGCCGTACCTGGACTGCTGCTGGCGGGGGTGTACGTGTGCGTCCTGCTGCTTCTGCTCAGGACGCCGCTCCGGCCGGCGCTGCGGGCGGTGTTCGAGCCGCTGGGCCGGATGGCGCTGACCAACTACCTGACCGCGACGGTGCTGGTGCTGTTCGCCGTCCGTGTCCTCGGAGTGCCGGCCGGCTCGTCGTGGACGGCGGTGTTCGCGCTCGCGGGCGCCATCCTCGCCGTCCAGTGGTCGTGGTCCACGCTGTGGCTGCGCCGGTACCGGCAAGGCCCACTCGAATGGCTCTGGCGCTGGGCCACCTGGGCCCGCCGCCCACCTCTGCGCCGCGCATATTGAGCGCGACGGCCGTGGCTGTTCCGTGATGGCGGTCGCTTCGTGTCGGCGGTCGCTCCCGTTCGGCGGTCGGAAGGGAGCTTCGGCTTCACCGCCCATACCGGGCGTGACAAGATCGTGAGGCGGTATGGGCTCGTGAAGGGAGCACAGGGATGAGCGGCATCAAAGACGACTTCCTGTCCGCGGCGCGCGCGGCCGTGGGACTGCTGCGTGAACCGGCCGTCGCCGGCGCCTGGAAGGAGCCGAGCGCACTGCCCGAGTTCGCCGTGAGCGGTCTCGCCGGCCACCTGGCCTACCAGATCTTCGTCGTCCGGCAGGTCCTCGCGGGGCCGGTCCCTTCGGAGGAGACCATCCCGCTTCTGGAGCACTACAAGCGGGCGCGGTGGGTCGGCGCGAGCGTTGACGACGAGTTCAACGTCGGCATCCGGCTCGGCGGCGAGGAGGTCGCGGCCGAAGGAGCGGCGGCCCTGGCCGATCGCGCCGCCTCAGCCGTCGAGGAGCTCGCCGATGTCCTGCCGGGGACGGCGGATCGGACGGTCCGGATGCCGATCTGGGGGCCATGGTCGCTGACGCTCGACGACCTGCTGGTCACCCGCCTGATGGAGCTCGCCGTCCACTCGGACGACCTGGCGGTCAGCGTCGGGGTCCCGACTCCGGAACTTCCGGAGAGCGCCGTCGAGACGGTGGTCGGCCTGCTGTCCCGCCTCGCGGTGCGCCGCCACGGTGCGACGGCCGTCCTGCGCGCCCTGAGCAGAGCCGAGCGCGCGCCGGCCACCATCGCCGCGTTCTGAAGCCCCGACCCCTCCTGACCGTCCTGGCCGCTGGACGGCCGGGAGGGGCCGGGGACCTCGCAGAGCGCGCCGAACGTCGTGATCGGGGCATCTTCCCGTCCTCGACGCGCAGCACGTCGAACTCGGACGCACGGACTCGGTGTCCCTGGTCGTGCTCGCCGCGGCGATCGCGAAAAGACCGTAGACGGCACACTTCAGTATGGAAGCCGCGAACGGCTACATGAGAGCATCTGTAACGGCCGGGAATCCGCCGCCTGGCCGTGACTTCCGGGTGCCCCCGCCCTGGAGAACAGGCAGATCCCATGGATACGCGCCCCCTCGACTCACCTCCGTTGCCCCGCCGAGACGAAGCCGAACGATGCGCGACCGCCGAATCCGGCCGTCGCTGCGTCCTGCCCATCGATCACCTCGGTGACCACGTCTACCCGCCCCGGTCGCGGACGGCCTGACCCCACCCCACCTCGTCGGGTTGAGACCCGGACGGCGCCGCCGCGTGCGCTCGTCCGTCTGAGCCGGCCCGCCCGTGGCGGTCACCGTCCGCGTGGGCGGGACGTGCTTGGATACGCGGGTGAGCACGGTCGAGATCGGTTCGGACGGGGCCGGCGCCGGATGGGCCCGCGGCAGGATGGCCGAGGCCCGGGTGGCGAGGCTGGCGACCGTCGGCGATGACGGCCGTCCGCATCTCGTGCCGGTCACCTTCGCCCTCGACGGCGATCGCCTCGTCACCGCCGTCGACCACAAGCCCAAGTCGGGCGCGCGGCTGCGGCGCCTGCGGAACATCCAGGTCAATCCGAACGTGTGCGTCCTCGTGGACCACTACCACGAAGACTGGACGACCCTGTGGTGGGTGCGGGCCGACGGCTTCGCGACGGTCGTGGAGAGGGGGGACGAGCGTCTCCCCGCACTGCTCGCCCCGCTTGTCGCGAAGTACCCGCAATATCGTGATCGCGTGCCGGAGGGGCCGGTGATCCTGGTCGAGGTGACGCGCTACTCGGGCTGGTCGGCTCTGGCCGTGCCCGAGAAGGCCGAATAAGATTCGGGCATGCGGATCTTCGCCGGAGTCGCCGAGCTGAAAGCCGCCGTCGGTGAACACCTGGGGTACACCGAATGGCGCGAGGTCACTCAGGAACAGGTCAACCTGTTCGCGGACGCGACAGACGACCACCAATGGATCCACGTCGACGAAGAACGGGCCAAGGACGGGCCGTTCGGCGGGACGATCGCCCACGGGTACCTCAGCCTGGCCCTGCTCCCGTCCTTCATGACGCAGATGTTCCGCGTCGACGGGTTGAAGATGGGCATCAACTACGGGCTGAACAAGGTCCGCTTCCCGGCGCCGGTGCCCGTCGGCAGCCGCATCCGCGCCGGAGCCGAGCTGGTGGACGTCAAGGGCACCCCCTCAGGCACGCTGTCCAACCTCCGCATCACGATCGAGGTCGAAGGCCAACGCCGCCCGGCCTGCGTCGCCGAGTCCCTCTCCCTCTACATCACCGACTGACCTCGCAGCGCGGTCACCTCACGGGCCCGCCTACGGGGTCGCCGACTGAGCGTGGCAGCTGGCACCTATCGGAACGGAAGTTCCGCGTGGACCCGCCAGCCGCCCTGGTACGGCCCGGCCGACACCCAGCCGCCGATCTTCTCGGCGCGGCGGCGCATGGCCGCCAGTCCTTCGTGCGGACCCCGGGAGGCGGGCGTCTTGCCGTTCATAGGGCTGTCCACGGTCACCGTCAGCAGCCCCGGCCCGTACCCCAGCACCACGGTCGCGTTCGGCGTCCCGTGTTTGACGGTGTTCGTCAGCGCCTCCTGGATGATCCGCATGCCGGCGAGGTCGACGGGGTCGGGGAGCATCTGCGGCGAGCCGGCCACGTGGAGGCGTATCGTCAGGCCGCTCTTCCGGCTCGATTGCACCAGGTCGGCCAGGCTGGGGCGCGGATAGTCGTACTGGGTGCGGAGCAGGCTCCGGGTCAGCTCGGTGACGTGTTCCGTGTGCGCCTGCGCCACCACCGCCTTGTGGCGCCGTCGCATGAGCAGCGCCGCGACGACGACCACGGCTCCGAGGCAGGTCAGCGCGATGGCCACGGCGACCTGCGCCGAGAGACCGCCTGTCCCGAACATTCCTGGCTGATGGTTCATGCCTTCAATCCGCAGGTCCTGACCCTCAGAGCCACCTCATGTGATCGAGGTGGTTCATTGCCGCCCCCGGATCGCGCCACGCCCACGAACGCGAAACTTTGCAGATGTATTGTCCGGTTTGGCGGCCCCGCCCGCTCGCGATCACCGATGTCTCCGGCCTGCCGGGTGATGCCTATGCTGATGACGTGAACGCGAGATTCCGGGAGGAGACCTTCCGCCTGCACACCGAGTACATCCCGCTGTGCGACCTGCTGAAGATCTGCGACATCGCCGAGACCGGCGGGGTGGCGGGGCTGCTCATCGTCGATGGCGAGATCATGGTCGACGGTGAGGTGGAGCTACGCAAACGCGCCAAGATCCGCTCCGGCCAGGTGGTCAGCGGCGACGGCTTCGAAATCCACGTGATCACCGCCCCCTGACCCCCACCCCGGCCACCGCGCCCATCCCCCACCATCTCCCCAACCACCGCGTCCATCCAGTCGCCCTCCCAGTAACCGCCGCGCCCGTCCGGTTGCCCTCCCAGCGGCCACTCCCACCGGACGCGAACTCGCCCCCGATATCGGTTCGGCGCACCCCCGAAGACCCGCTATGCTTGTCGAGGCAAGCAGGCGGCCGTAGCTCAATGGATAGAGCATCTGACTACGGATCAGAAGGTTGGGGGTTCGAGTCCTCCCGGCCGCGCAGCAGCTCAAGGGCCACTTCCGGTCACCGGAAGTGGCCCTTTTGCTATGCGTACAGCAGCGAAGTACAGCAACGCGGCCACAGACGGTCGTCGGCGGACACCGCTCGTTGAGACATGCGGCTTTCGTGGGAGCTGAAAACACTCCTCGGGGCGACCGAGGCCGGCGCTCGCTCAGGCGCCGCCGAGGTCATCTCGGAGGCGGCGAACCCAGTCGGCGGGGAAGGCCTGCTCCAGTCGCTCTTTGCTGATCTCCAACAGCCCTTCCTTCGCCAGGGGAAGGAGGGCGCCGTTCTGCACTGCTGCGTGGTTCTCGGGTGCCGGACAGATCAGGACGGCGAGGATCCGGCACGTCCGCTGCAGATTTTCAACCCCACTGATGTGGATCATGCTCTTGATGGGCTCCCACGCTGTCCGTACGGCAAGAGCCACGAGTGGTCTGAGAAGAGGGCTCCGACCCTCGACCTTCCGGCACCTCATGATGGCCGCCGTCACATGGTCGGGTACTTGGTCCATCGCCTCCGATAACTTCTCGATGCCCTCGGCCAGAGCGACGAGGAGGTCACACCAGAAATGATTGGTGAGACTTCTTCTGGTTTCCTGTGGCTTCCTGCCGCCGAACCTTTTATCCAGTTCTGCGATGACGGGGCCGGTGAGGAGATCGCCCACTTCCTAAATGTGGTCGATGGTGCCTGGATTTTCGGACAGCCACTCGATGAGATCCACTGTTGCGCTATCGGTGGCGGCCGCCTGTCTGGGCTTGGACGGACCACGTCGCCCCTTGGGTGGCTGGGTGGCTGGGTGGCTGCCCACGCGTAGTCGCTGTGCTCTCTCGCCTCCTGGCGCCCTGTAGGAGATGGGTCCCGGGCCAAGGTGATGCCGTAGGGCCAGCCGTGCTGTGCTCCGCCGCAGTCGGAACATCGGCATTGATGCCGCTTGGCGCGCTCGCAACTCACGGGGTGTGCCATTCGCCCTCCATACGTTCGGCGTGAAGATGCACTGGACGGCTCGCGGGAGACTTACTCTTTTTAAATCACAAACAACGGGCAGTTGGATTGCCCTGGTAGTCAGTTCCACACGGCTGTTTGGCTATAGCCGAAGACTCTTGCATGTGAAAAAGGCCCTTTAGGGTGATCCCAAAGGGCCTTTGCGGCGTTGGATCCCGGATGCTTGTGATCTTTCTTTGGATCGCAGCAGATGCAGAGGGTGGTCAATGAGCTGAGCCAAGTCTGTACGTCGCGGCTTCGCAGAATACGCGAGCAGCTGAAGTAAGGTGAGGCGATGGACAGGAGTGACCTTTACCCGGAACCCCCGCATCTGAGTGCAGGGCTCTATGCGGAATATGGAGAAAGGGCGCTCTTCTCGCGTGTGTGCGTGGCGTTGATCGCCGCGGGAGCCGAGCCGACCGGCGTGATAGGGGTGGCCCCCCGCGCGCAGGGGTTCAAGATGGTCAGTGATCTCGGAGCCGACTACCAAGAGCTCGGCCTGAAGCCGGACCGCCTGCTGGCCATCGCCTCCGACGCCGATCCCGGACAACGCGCCATCCGGATGGGCTTCCGGCGCAAGCCGTCGGGTCTCATCGTGGTCGGCTACGATTTCGCGGACCGCGATGACGATCACGCCGTTTCCCTGCTCACAGCGGCGGAATCACTCGGAGTTCCGCAGGAGTTGCAGTCCGGCGCCGAGCTGCGTAGGGCGCGCAAACGCGGGGGTGACTTCGTCGACCTCGTGCGCCGCATCATCGAGAATGCCGACCCGTTGTACGGAGAGATCGGTGTCGAAATCTCCACGCCTACGCCGCACACGCTGATGAAGGACACCGAAACGGTGTTACCCGGCGATCTGTTCGTCTCGGATCGGCTTCTCGCCGACGCGCCCGCCGTGCGGAGCGGTCTTCTCGCCTGCTTTTCCGAGGGTGCCGTCTCTTCTTGGGAGAACGGACTTCACCTGTCGTGCTGGGGAATGCTGAATGACAGAGGAGTCACCATCCCGGAGAGCATGGGGGTGCCCCGCAGGGCGGCGCGGCTGCTGAGCCGGGCGCTGGCACATCGTCGATGACGGCACGAAAGGGCAGCGGGTGAGAGAGACAAGGGTGTGGTGGCGTCGAGTTCCTCCACGGGTGCGGTGGCGGGTGGCGGACGGCTCGACCGGCCGTCCGCCACTGATCTTCCGCGGGCGAAGGTAGGCTGCCGCACGCCTCGTCACGGGATGACCATGGCTGCAGTGATAGCAACATCTCCGCATGGGAGCGTCTTTCGACAGTTGGTCACAACCCTCTGACCATGGTCTGCGGTACGCCAGCAGCGTGGTTGTTCCGGCTGAAAAGCGGACGTACGCGATCACTCGGAAAGGTGTTGGCGTGAACCCTCATGGTTTGGGAGGGTGCGGGCATGGCGGAGGCGGTCGATGTGCGGGATGTGGCTGGACTGGTCGAGGTGGCGAAGCGGGGTGAGCGGATCAAGTACTTGATGTTCTGGGGGCATCGACCTCCGCGTTCCGGTGGGGCCGGGGCCGGGTGTCTGTCGCAGTGGTGGCCGGCGGAGTTCGTCGTGGACGGCGTGGTCTACCGCACGGCGGAGCACTTCATGATGGCGGAGAAGGCGCGGTTGTTCGGTGACGAAGATTCCGTCGCGGCGATCGTGGCGGCCGGCCATCCGAAGCAGGCCAAGGATCTCGGCCGATCAGTGCGGGGTTTCGACGAGGGCAGGTGGGCGGCAGCTCGCTTTGACCTGGTGGTGCGCGGCAATCTCGCCAAGTTCGAGCAGCATGCCGACTTGCGGGAGTTCCTGCTGGGCACTGGTGAGCGGGTGCTGGTGGAGGCGAGTCCCGTCGATCGTGTATGGGGGATCGGATTGGCGGCCGACGACGAGGAAGCCGAGAATCCGGAGTCGTGGCACGGACTGAACCTGCTGGGGTTCGCTCTGATGGAGGTAAGGCAGGTTCTTCGGCGCTCGCCTCCGGTTATGGCATGATCGCGTGCCGGGGCGCGCCAGGGGCGGTCGGAGTCGGCGCTGCTGGGCTCGTTGCCGGTGTGGCCGAGGGGTCGCGCGAGGGCGGCTTGGCGTCGCGGAGGTGATCGTGTCGGCTCACCCGCCGCAGCTGGAGTAGCTCCTGCTGCTGACGTAGTCGTGGATCAGCCAGCCCTTCTCGGTCTTGCGCAGTGTCAAGGTTCCCAGCCTGTTGGGGGTCTCCGATGGCTTCGTGCCCGCGGAGAGGGTCCATCCTTCGCCGCAATATCCACTGACCTCGGCCTTGGAGCCTTCTGTCTTGAGGCCGGAGGGAACCATCTTCCGATAGGCGTCCGCATCGGTGATCCTGCCGTGGAACAGGTTGACGGCCTGCTCACAGGTGCTCATCTCATTCTCCCGCGCGAACAACTCCTGCGCGGCCGGCGACATCAGATCGCAAGCGTCCTCGCCCTTGTCGTCGGCGATGAACGCGGTGAGTCTCGTTAATGTCTCCTGCGGTGTGTCCGCGCCTTCGGGCTCGCCGCTGCCGCAGGCCGCAACGGTCAGGGAGGACAGCAGAAGGGCAAGTGACAGAGGGTGCGGACGCATGTTGTTCCCATTCGATGGTCAAGCAGTGCGGTCGCGCCGACTTTACCTATTTCTGCGAGGACTTATCTGCTTTTTTTCTGCGACCTCTCTGGTCGAGGAAGTCTTGTTGATGTCAATAAGTAGGTGATTGGCGTTGGAAGTTACGTCGATGCCGCTCCGTCCGAATCGGCTTTCGTGCGAGTCGAACTGCTCCGCCTAACCGGGACGACCGCTGACGGCTGGGCCTACCGTGTCGTCACGTGAAGCGAGCCGCGGTGGCGGCCTGGCTTCACTTGGTGTGTTGTTTCCGAGTAAGCCGTCGGCGGGCGCGCGGATGGCTCACCGCCTGGCGGGCCGGTGAGCCATCCGGTGCAACGGGTCAGCCCCGCCAGATCTTGACTGTCAGCACATCGTCGTTCATCAGGTCGCCGACGTACGGCGTCGGCAGTGCGTCCGTGTGATCCGGATGCTTCGTCGCATGTTCTCTCCCCGTTCGGGCTGGGTGGTCCACCCCAGACGTCGTCCTTCACACCGGCCGGCACGGCCGGCACGACACCGATGGTGGCGTGCGGGTGGTCAGTGGCCCGGATTCCCGGACGATCCCGGACGCTCGCACTTGGCGGGCGCCAAGGCGCGCACTACCGTTGCGAAGATCGGACGCCGCGGGGGGCGGCGGAGGTCATGAGGAGAGTGGGTGCGCACATCCGCCGCCGCAGACGGTGTCCCGTTACCGGATCCGGGTGAGGCACGGTCACTGGACGAACTGATCGAAAAGGTCCAGCGGCTGAAGATCTGGGCCGGCAACCCGTCGTACAACGTGATCAAGGACCGTATCAACGCCGCCTGGCTCGCGGCGGGCCGGCCCTCCGGTGAGCTGGCACGCAGGAGCACCATCGCGGACTGCTTCCGGCCCGGACGCCGGCGGGTGAACGACGACCTGCTGCTCGCGGTGGTCCAGGCGCTGCACGACGATGCCGGCTATCTCGCGCAGTGGCGTCAGGTGCTCCGCGTCATCCACGGTGAGACGCAGGCCGCGCGTCAGGTACGAGTGCAGGGCGGCTTGCCCGGGAGCGTTTCCGGTTTCATCGGGCGTTCTTCCGAGATCGACCGGCTTCGTCGGTCACTACGACAGGGCGGCGACGCCGGCGCGGCCTCGGTCGTCTCGGCGATCCAGGGCATGGCCGGCGTCGGGAAGACGCAGCTCGCACTCCAGGTGGGCCGGGTGCTGGCCGCCGACGAGCCGTTCGACCACGTGTTGTTCGTGGATCTCCGGGGCTTCCACCCCGACCCGGCTCAGCCACCGGCCGAGCCGGATGCGGTTCTGGACGGGTTTCTCCGGCTCCTCGGCATGCCGGCCACGCTGATCCCACCCCGCCTCGCGGATCGCGCGGCCGCCTACCGCAGGCGGTTGGCCGGCACCCGGACTCTCGTCGTACTGGACAACGCCGCCACCGAGCAGCAGGTCGAGCCCCTGTTGCCCGACGACCCCCGATGCGTCGCCCTGGTCACCAGCCGGCGCAGTCTGACGACCCTTCCGGGATCGACGCAGGTGACGCTGGACGTGTTCGCGCCCGGCGAGGCACAGGACTACCTCCTTTCGGCCGTGCCGGGCGTCGCCATGGGGGACGATCCCGCCGCCCTGGAGAGGGTGGCGCGTCGCTGCGGGCACCTGCCGCTGGCGCTGGCCCTGCTGGCGGGGCACATGCGGGCCAAGGCCGACTGGACGGTCACCGACCACGCGGACCGGCTCGAGGCGCGGCACCGCCACAATCGGCTGGACACCGGCGTCGAAATGGCGCTGCGGCTGTCCTACCAGGGGCTGTCGCCCGACCGCCAACGGCTGCTGCGCCTCCTCGCCGTCCACCCTGGCCAGGACTTCGACGCGTACGCCGCCGCGGCGTTGACCGACCACGACGTGCGGACCACCGGCCGGCGGCTGCACGAGTTATGCGGCGATCATCTTCTGCAGCAGAGTGTCCCGGGACGATTCGTCTTCCACGACCTGGTTCGTGCGTACGCCGCCGATCGCGCCGACGAGGAGGATCGCCCGGCCGCCCGCCGCGCCGCTCTCACCCGCCTTTTCGACTACCACCTGTTCACGGCGTCGGCCGCGATGGACCTGCTGATCCCGGCCGAACAGCACAGCCGGCCACGCGTACCCCCCTCCGCCATGTCCATTCCGCCCCTGGAAGATCTTGCGGCCGCCCGCGGATGGCTCGACGACGAACGGTCGAATCTGATCGCCGCGGCGGGTCATGCCGCCGCACAGGGCTGGCCGTCCCACGCCACCCGCATCGCCACCACCCTGTTCCGCTACCTCGATGCCGGAAGCCACTATGCCGATTCCGTCGCCGCTCACACCCACGCGCGCGATGCCGCCCACAGCAGCGGCGACCGTGCCGCCGAGGTCCATGCGCTGACCTACCTCGGCATCGGCTGTCTCCGTCAGGGCCGGCACCCCCAGGCGGCGGAACATCTTCGGCGGTCTCTCGACCTGGCCCGGGAGATCGACGACCCTGCCGGGGAGGCTCGCGCGCTCGGCAACCTCGGTGTGGTGGCCGAGCGGTCCGGCCGCTACCGGGAGGCCATCGACTTCCACCAGCAGGCTCGCAGCCTGTTCGACAAGATCGGCAATCGGGTCGGTGAGATCCGGGCGCTCGGCAACCTCGGCGTGGTCGCTGAGCGGCTCGGGCACTATGAACGATCCCTCGAGTACCAGCGGTGGGCCCTCACTCTGGCTCGCGAACTGGGCGATCGGATCGGTGAGGTGAGCGCGCTGGACGAGCTCGGCTACGTGCACCAGCGACTTGGCCGGTACCAGCAGGCCCTCGACCATCACCGGCAGGCGTTGACCGTGGCCCGGGACATCGCGACCCGCTCCGGCGAGGCGGCGGCGCTGAACAACCTGGGCGCGGTGTACCGAAGGCAGGGCCATCTCGAAGAGTCGGTGGACCATCTCCACCGTTCCCTTGCCCTCTGGCACGAGATCGGCAATCCCATGGGGGAGATCGACGTCCGCAACGACCTGGGGGAGACACATCTGGCCGGCGGCCGGCCTGAACAGGCCCGCCACCAGTACATCCTCGCGCTCGACCTTGCCGGCCAGCTGGGCGATCGGTACCAGCAGGCCCGCGCCCACAACGGCCTCGCCCACGCCAGGAAGGCCGATGGCGACATCGATGAGGCCCGCCATCACTGGCGAAAGGCACTGGCCCTCTACCAGGCGCTCGACGTCCCCGAGGCGGACGAGGTCGCCGCCCATCTGAAAGGCCTGTCAGGGACAGACTGAGGTTCCTCCACGGATCAGAAGGTCAGGGAGTGGAGTCCTGTCGGCCGCGCCGGCCGGAAGGCCCGTCATCAGGGAAACCCGGGGCGGGCTTTCTGCAGGGAAACCCGGGGCGGGCCTTCTGCTTTGTCTGGACGGCGTCCGAGCGTGGGACGTTGACTTTGTCGCAAGGTATGACGCATCATCTTGATACAAACATTGCGACAAAGGAGGCGCTGTGACTCGTGAACCGTTATCCGACGCCGGCCCATCGGCGCGTTCGGCCGATCTGCGACTGGCGGGCGAGTGGCTGGCCCGGCACGACCTGGCCGGCGCCCGTCCGACCCCGCTGCTCGCCAGCCGCCTGGCGGCGCGGCGGCGCGCCCGTATCGCCGGTAGCGTCATGCTGGCCGTGCTGATCACCGGTAGCGCGCTCGCCGCGACCTATGGCGGGTTCACCGGTGGCGGCTTCCCGTCGCGTGGCCCGCTGCCGCTGGTGGCCCTGTCCGCGCTGGTGGCCGGGCTGCTGGTGGCACAGTCGCTGCTCGACTGGTGGGTGCGGCGCGTCGACCAGCGGGCGGGCGCGACGCTGTCGCGCAGGGCCGCCCATCTGATCCAGCCCGGCTGGCGGGCCGTGCTCGGCCGGCCGTACGCCGTCTTCATGGTCGCCACGTTCGCCGGTGCGATGGTGCTGACCGGGAGCGCCCTGGCCGTTCCCGACCCCGCCGTGCGGCGACTGGCCGTCGTCCTGTTGATCGGCATGCTCGGCGTGACGGCCATCCTCGCCGTGCAACTGCGCCACCTGCTGCGGCGCCCGGTCGTGGCGGAGGACGAGGAGTCGCTGACCGCCGACGTCATCATGCGCGTCGAGGACGCCCGCGAGCTCTCCACGCCGAGCGCGCAGTGGGCGCTGCCCATGGTGCTGCTGTTCGGCACCGCGCCCGGGTGGTGGAGCGCCGCCGCGGTGGTTTACCTGCTCCTGGGCGTGGCCACGTGCGCCGCCCTGCACGCCAGGACGCCGTCGAGCGCGACGGTGGCCCGGCGGGCCATGAGCGTCCGATGATCGTCATCGACGCGGCCTCGCCGGTGCCGCCGTTCGAACAACTGCGGGCCCAGCTCGCCCGGCAGATCCAGGACCGCACGCTGGCCGTGGGCACCCGGCTGCCGACCATCCGTCACCTCGCGGCCGACCTCGGCCTGGCCGTGAACACGGTCGGCCGGGCCTACCGTGAGCTGGAGGAGGCCGGGCTGATCGAGACGCGCGGGCGAGCGGGCTCGTTCGTGTCGGCCGCCGGCGAGGAGGGCCGCGAGCGGGCCCGCCGGGCCGCCGCCGACTACGCGGCCGTGATCGCCAGCGTCGGCCTCGACACGAGCGAGGCGATCCGCATCGTCCAGGCGGCCTTGACGTCCGGAGCGGCGGCGCCGGCCTCGTCATGACCGTTCTTCACGCCGCGGTCAACCCGTGAGGGTTTTGCCGACGAGGGCGCGCAGGCGGCGGGCCTGTTCCGAGTCGCCGATCGTGTCGAGCTTGAGTTGTGCGGCGAAGGGCTTGAAGGACCATGAAGGAAGGATCAGCGCCGCGTGGTACAGCGCCGTGAGGATCTTGGGGTCCGCCGGGACGGGGTCCTTCTGCACCCAGGGGAACAGCTCGCGGGCGAGGTAGCGCTGGGTCTCGATGGTGACGCCGCCCGTCGACCCGGCGAAGAAGTCGATGAGCAGAGGCACCATGTGCGGCTTGGGCCGCACGTTCTGGATCCCGAACGCACAGTACGAGGCGACGATGTTGTTCCGATACCGCGTGATGAGGGAGCCCTCGGTGTCCTTGATGAGGGACAGGGCGGTGAGGTGCTCCTTCACCGAGTCGAGCTTCAGCGGGTCGAGGCCGACCGGCGTCGTGCCCGGCGCCTTCGCGCCTGGGAGGGTGCTGGTCGCCAGGTGGCCGAACGCGTAGAAGTACTCGACCATCGACTCCCTGGACTCGTGGCCGGTGTTGATGCGCGCATACGGTCCCGGGATGCCGCCGACGTAGGACGTCCGCAGGAACGAGAAGCTGTCGCGCCGGTCGATCATGGCAAGGGTCTCGAACAGCTTGTCCACTCTGCCGGTGGGCGCTCCGCGCAGGAGCAGGGGGATGCCTTCCACGTACGAGGACCCGAGCTTGCGGTTCTTCGGGTCGATCGGCCAGCAGAACTCGTCCACGAACTTGGCGTTGCCGGCGGCGTGGTGTACCAGCGCCAGCTCGTCGCGATGACCGTGCCTGAGCATGTGGATCACGAGCTGCGCCTCGTCGTTCCCGGTGAGGTCGAGATCGAGATCCTGCAGCAGCGCCTCGGCCCGGGCGAACGCCGATGCGAGGTTGCCCTTCATCGACAGCATCGTCAGGTCGCCGGCGGCCACCTTGCCGGTGCCGAAGGAGGCGTACTTCTGGAAGCTCTTGCACAGGAAGACCTCGAGCCTGCCGTCGGCGATGTCCTCCTTCAGGCCGCCGAGCACGACGTCGAGCTGGCTCCTGCCCCCGGTCGAGGAGGGCGTGAGCTGGATGGTGGTGTCGAGGATCAGCGCGTACGGCGCCGCGCCCTTGGTGTGCGTCAGCAGGCTCTTGCGCACCGTGGCCACGAGCTCATCCGGCGACGGCGGGTCGAAGGGCGTGCTCGGGTTCAGCGTCGCGACCAGGACCTGCGGGTGCGGCGTCGTCGTCTCGCCCTTCCTGAGCCGCGCGAGCAGTTCCCCGGTCTCGTAGTAGTCGATCTTCTCGGTGGAACGCGAGACCTCGTCGTGGTGGCGCGACGACAGGGCGATCCACAGCGCCGTCCCGAGCGCTTCCATGCCGCTGGTCATGAGGTGGCTGTCCAGCTCGATCCGCTTGCCGGCCAGCGGCGCGATGCTCGGCGCGCGTTCGAGCATGACCTGCAGCATGGTCTCCCGGTAGTCGGTCCAGGTGTAGTTGCCGGCGGCGGCGACCAGGATGCCGATCTCGTCCATCATGAGGTCGACCGCGCGCATCGCCGTGGACGGGTTGTGCTGGTGCGCCACGACGATGTCGAGGAGCCGGCCGAGCGAGCGCAGGGCGTTGGCGGTCAGCGTGTCGAAGATCTGCGGGCCGAGCTCGTCGGCGAGGCCCAGCACGAGGTGTTCGACCATGGCGCACACCGGCGCCAGGGGTTCGCTCTTCCGGCTCGCGATCTCCTGCAGGCGGCAGAACGGGCTGTCGGTGATGAGCGCGACGAAGTCGGCCCGCGTGTCGACGGTGAAGTCGGTGGTGGGCTTCTCGTTGCCCCTGTCCATGAGCTCGTAGAGCTGGTACGCCGACGGAGTCGCGCCGAGCTCCTGGAGGATCGACTTCCAGTCGATGTCCAGGCTCGCGAACTGGGCGGTGCCGCTCAGGACGCTGATGCCCGTCGTGCCGACCAGCGGGGTGATCGTGAGCCCGGCCAGCACCTTCGGGTCCACCATCATGGCCAGCTTCTTCAGCACGCGCGGGCTGTTGACCAGGATGTCGTCCGGCCCTGGCATGGTGGTCGTCTTCAGCTTGACCAGGAACTTCTGCAGGGTGTCGAGGAAGTTGGTCCGCCAGTAGGTGGCGGCGAGCTCGTTCTGGGTCGACAGGCCGCCCTCGCCGGCGCGCTGGGTCCTGGCCGCGCGGAAGCCGATCTGCTCGACGATGTGCTCCTGCGTCGTGTCCCTCACCGTCGAGGCGAGTTCGGTGCGGCGCTCCTCCGAGTAGGTCGCCGGCTTGCCGCCGATGGTGGTGACCAGTTCCAGCGCCTTGCGCAGGTGGCCCATCGTCGAGGCGTCGGACTCGTCGGCGATGCGCTCCTCCAGCGCGATCAGGTCGACGGTGACCTTGCCCGCCGCGGCGAGGTCGAGCCCTTCCAGCACGAGCCGGTTACGTCCTCCGGGGGTCTTCCCGGGTAGCTCGTTGACCTTCTTCGGCAGCTGGAGGTCGAGGTAGTGCAGCACGTCCTTGTCCTGTGGCACCTCTTCCTTGGGCGTCTCCACCGTCGAGTGGGCCAGACGGGTGGCGGCGGTCGCCTTGACGAAGCCGCGCGCGATGTCGCCGCGAAGCTGGGAGGCGATGAGCCGGGACAGCTTGCTGCGCTCGCGCGCCGAACGCTCGGCCAGCGTCTTGGCGATGAGCTTCATGGAGGCGCCGGCTTGGGAGGGGTTCATCTCCTCCTGCAGCACCTTGGCGACGGCCTTGGCCGTGGTCTCGTCGGGCTTGGCGGCGAAGGCCTGCCAGCCCTTGGGTAACGCCGCACCAGCCGAAGACTCACTGGACATGACGGACATGTTTGCTCCCCCCGTCCCATGCGCTGGGACGAACCGATGATGGTGACGGCACCCCCCCGGATGCTCGACCCCTGATGCTCGACGCTGCGCAGACCAGAGTCAATGCGCTCAACGGAACTTTTTGGAACGCGACAATGGCCGTCGAGCAGGGCGAGGTTCCCACCTGCGAAAGAGCATTCGCGTCCAGCCGCAGCACAGCGGAACCGCCCTCGATCGCGGCGCGATTCCGCCTATTGTGCAGGTCACAGGAGCCGAGAAGGAGCAGGCCGTATATGCGGCTGTCGATGTGGGGAGACCTTGGGCGCGGAACGCCGGATACCCTGTTCTCTACCAGGAGTCCCGCGCCACTGACGTCGCGGCGATGAATGAGAGCGTGGATTTGCGCATGCAGGCGCTTGCCAGGCTCCTGCAGATGACCTTGCAGGTCGATGACCACATCGACCTGGCGTCGCTCAAGAGACCCGCCGTGATCCCGGCCTGGCGGCATGGACACCTGGAACACCCCATTCCGGCGCCGCAGTGGGAGCGGTTCGCGCCGGCCGAGCCGACGGGCATGGGAAAGCTGTTCGGGAAATCCAAGTTCCAGCAGGAGTTGACCGCTGCGCAGGGACGGTTCCAGCAGGCCGTTGCGCAACATCAAGCGCAGGAGCGCGCCCGGACGCAGGCGCTGACGGAAGCGCGGACCGCCTACGAGGGCATGGTGAACGCCCGGAAGGCCGAAGCCGCCCGGCAGCATGCCGAGATAGACGCCTTCCGCAACGAATACGAGTCAGGAGATCCGGACGCGGTCGTTTCTTACTACGACATGGTCTTACAGCGTTCAAGTTATCCCGAAGGCTTCCCCCAGCACTTCAAGGTCGCTTTCGTTCCGGATTCGCGTCAGCTGGTCGTCGAGTATCTTCGGTGGCAAGGTGGTGATTCAAGCAAAGCGGTACAAGAACACCGTAGGAGTGTCGGCGGTTCGCGACCTGTACGGCACCCTGCAGAACGAGGGCGCCAGCAAGGGCATTCTCGTGACGACGGCCGGATACGGTCAGGCGTCTTTCGAGTTCGCCAAGAACAAGCCGATCGAGCTGATCGACGGAGCCAACCTTCTCTACCTGCTCGAGGAACACGCTGGAGTGCAGGCGAAGATAGTCCCACCTGATGGATGGCGCGATCCCGCGTAAGCACGCCTCGCGATGTGTCCGCTGGGACGGGTGAGACGCAGGTTCGGCGGACACGGTCGCGTGTCGGTGGACGATGGCCGGGCCGTTTCCCGGTGGCTTTTCCGCGGGAAACGGGGGTCGAGGGAGTTGCGTTGCACGCCGCCCATCCCGGCCTTGCGCGTCGGGTCGAGCTGGTGGGAGTAGTCGCGCATCTTGCTCACCAGCGTTTCAGCCGGCGGAGCGGCCGGAGGGCCGCAGGAAGCGTGCCCCCGGATCACCTGTCAGGCGGCGCGTACGCCTGTACGGAGCCTGTTCGGACAGGCTGACAACACGATTCCCTCGCGGACGGCGTGAGTGATCCACGACGGTGGACTCCTCCGCAGGAACCACCCCCTCACCGTCCGAACCAGGAGAATCGATGAAGCTGCCTTCACGCGCCGCCGCGCTCGTGGCGCCCTCCCTGATCGCCTGCCTGACCGCGGCGTCCGGGATGCCGGCGGCGCAGGCGGCCGACGCCAGGGCCCTTCCGAGCGTGGACATGGAAGCCACGGTCAAGGCGGCTCAGATCGACCCGCGGCGATCCGACGACGCGCTGACCCCGGGAGCCAAGGCGAGCGTGCTGCTCGTCGAGCGGGCGCTGCGCGACCGGCACCTGCTCGACGCGAAGTGGGTGGACGGGTACTTCGGCAGCACGACGATCGCCGCCTTCGCGAAGTACCAGAAGTCGCTCGGCTTCACCGGCTTGGCGGCCAACGGCCTGCCGGGCAAGGCGTCCCTCACCAGGCTCGGAGCCGGTCGATTCACCCTCACCCGCACCATCGGCCCGGGGGCCCGGGTGTCCGTCGGCGGCGGCGTCATCGACACGCGCACGCGGAGCATGCTGGCCGAGGCGAAGCGGCTGCTCGGCCGCGACCTCGTGCTGCTGCAGGGCTCGTACAACCGTGGCGGCGACCCCACCTCCGCGGGCACCCACGACGGCGGCGGCGTCGTGGACATCTCGGTCAAGGGGATGACTCCCGCCACGCGCACCGCGGTCGTCCGCGCGTTGCGGGGTGTCGGCTTCGCGGCATGGGTGCGCAGCCCCGATCAGGCCGAATGGCCATGGCACGTCCACGCCGCCGCCATCAACGACACCGACCTCTCCAGCCAGGCCCAGCACCAGATCGGTGACTACTACCTCGGGCTGAACGGGCTCGCCGGCCGCGGCCCGGACGACGGTCCGCGGGTGACCATCCGCACCTGGGAGGAGTACCGGCGCCGCTGACCATCCGAAACCAGGTCGCACCGACATGACCAGGTCGCGACGGGCACCGCGGACACCGCCCCCACCCCAGGACCACCACGACACCGGACAGCACGGACATAAGGAGAACACCATGGGAACGCTCAACAAGATCCTCGCCACTGCGGCCGCCGTGACGGCGCTCGGTGGGACGGCGCTCGCCACCGCCTCGCCCGCTTCGGCGGCGACCCGCAACGGCGTGTGCGAGAGCGGCGAGTTCTGCTACTACTTCAACAGCGGCAACCAGGGGTCGGTCTCCGACTTCGCCGGATCGGTCGGCGACTACGGCACCAAGCAGCCCTCCTGCTTCGACTTCAAGGGGCCCGGCGCCGGCAAGGGCAAGTGCGTCAAGAACGCGGCCGCCTCGGTCTGGAACCGCAGCGCCAAGACCGTCCGGGTCTACTTCAACAGCAACTACGGCGGCAGCGTCTACCAGGACTTCGCGCCCGGCGCCAAGGGCAACCTCAAGGCCGGCCTGAAGAACCAGAACGCCTCCCACCAGTTCGGCCCGTCGTCGTCGGCGCGCGTCAACATGTCGTACGCGCTGTACAAGACCGGCGGCGGCGGTATCAGCTGCGGCTTCGACGGGTACGTGCACACCTCGGGCCGGCATGAGGGCATCGACATCCGCCGCAGCGTGGGCTCCGACGTCCACGCCCTGGTCGCCGGTCAGCTCATCTACCTGGCGCGCGGGCGCAACGGCGGCTCGGGGCTGTCCACGATCGCCGTCTACAACGCCTCGCTGAACAAGACCATCATCTACCTGCACTCCGCTCCGCTGGCCTCCCTGCGCGTGGGGCAGCAGATCGCGCGCGGCCAGGTCATCGCGGACGAGGCGTGGCACGGTGTGTCGTCCAGCGGGGCCGCGCACACCCACGTCGAGATGCGCCCCGGACGGCAGAAGCTCGCCGCCAAGAGCGTCGGCGACTCGACCCTCAGCAACCCGAACCCGAACTCGTTCTGGGTCTCCCAGGGCTACAACGTCCGCTAGCGCACGGCGGCCTGTGGCGAACCGCCACTCCGTCGAATGCTTGAACCAGGTTCCCCGCCGTGTGACGCACGGCGGGGAACGGGCGTCAGCCCACGATGACCTGGAAGTTGAGCGGCCGGCCTCCGGGGAAGGCGACCCGTCCCGCACCGTCCATCATCTTGAACCGCACGTAACACAAGCCGGGGTTCCTCGGCGTGGTGACGTCGGTCGGGATGTCGACGGTCTCTCCGGGCGGCGTGTCCCTGATCGGGACGTCGGAGATGGTCTGGCATTGATCGGGTCGCTGCGGGAGATCGAGGCGATGCAGCGAATATCCCTTCCACGGCACGGCGCCGGCGTTCTTGAGCCGCCACACCTTGGTCATGGTGCGGCCGGCGCGGACGCGCGTGCAGTCGGGAAGCGTGATGTCTCCGAGGAACGCCGCCGAGTCACCCTTGTTCGCCGGCGGGGCCCACGGCGGGCTGGTCGGGCGCACCGGGCAGTCGGCCGCCGACAGCGCGGCCCTCGATGGGCCGCCGGACGGGGTCAGGCCGTGCCCGTCGACCCCGGGACCGCGATCGACGACGGCCATGATGAGGACCGCCATTCCCGCACCGGCGGCCACGGTCGCGAGCACGGCCACGACCGGGCGGCTCGGCCGGAATCGCCCTCGGCCCCCAGGTGCGGGGAGGACGGGCCGCGCGTCGCCCGCGGCCGGGGGGCCGGGCACAGGCGCCGAGGTCTCACCGGCCGACCGTGGCGCCGATGATCCGGTGATGACGGCCACGACGCGGCCTTCTGCGGCGCCCGCGGTGGAGGCCCCGAGCTCACCGGACGGACGAGCCGCCGAAGACGGACCGGCCGCTGAAGAGGAACCGGCCGCCAGGGCGTCCGGGTGGACCGAAGGGCCTGCGGCCCCGGCGGATCTGACCGCCAGGTTCGCCCTCTCCCAGCGTTCACGGTACGCGGCGGGGTCGGCGTCGCAGGCCTTGACGAACTCGACGGTGGTCTCCCAACTGGGGAGCCGGTTGGCCTTCGTGGCTTCGTGCAACGTCGTGTGCGAGATCGCCCTCGACCGGCCGGACATCTCCCGGAAAGGTGGGTTGCCGACGGATTTGCGAAGTTCTCGCAGTGCCGCCGCGAACTCCTCGATCGCCTCCGCTCGTGCACGCATGTCGTCCACCGGGGCAAGCTAACACAGCGCCCCCGGTGTTCACTGGCGCTCTGACCCACAAGGGCGGGCGAAGTAAGGCGAGCCCGGATGCCGGCCTGAGCGGGACGGCTCCCGGCCCGGCCGGGTGTGCGCCCGAGCCCGACGCGGCGAGTCGCCGGACATCCGGCCATGCCCGGAAGGGATGCTCCGGCGATCGGGCGGATACTGGTGGCGTGTTGAGCAGTCACCGCCTGCGGGTGCTCAGGGAGGTCTTCAGGACGGGGAGCATCGCGGGAGCCGCGCGGACGTTGCGGCTCTCGCCGTCCGCCGTCTCGCACCAGCTGTCCCGGCTGGAGGAGGAGGCCGGGGTGGGGCTGGTCGAGCGGGGGGCGCAGAGCCTGCGGCTCACCGCGGCCGGGCGGCGGCTGGCCACCAGGGCGCAGGAGGTGCTCGACCTCATCGAGGCCGCGGAGAAGGACCTGCTGGCCCAGGCCAGAGCCGACGCCGGTCAGCTCCGCATCGGCTTCTTCGCCTCGTCGGGCTACCGGCTGCTGCCGCTGGCGCTGTCGGCGTTCGTGGCCCGCCACCCCGCCGTCGACCTCGACCTGGTGGAGGGACAGCCGCACGAGTTGATGCCCGACCTGGAACGCGGCGCCCTCGACGTCCTGGTGGTGTTCGAGCACGCCCTGGATCCGTGGCCGCCTCCCGAGGGCGTGGAGATCGCCCCGCTGCTGGAGGAGCCGCAGTTCCTCGTTCTGCCCCTCGGGCATCCCGCGGGCCGGGCCGCCAGGGTACGGCTCGCGGACCTCGCCGACGAGCCGTGGATCACCACCTACGGCACCGACGCGCCCATCTCGGTGCTGGAACGGGCCGGTGCGCTGGAGGGGTTCAGCCCGCGGATCCGCTGCCGCAGCGACCACTACGAGGTGACCCTCGGCCTCGTCAGGGCCGGGCTCGGCGTCGCCCTGGTGCCGAGCCTCGGCGCCCACGGGGCCGCCGGCGTGCAGGTGTGCCAGGTGGAGGGGCTCCGGCTGCACCGGAAGATCGGCGCCGCCGTACGGCCGACCAACCCGAACCCGGCCCTGCGGTCGTTCCTCGACTACCTCCGCGACGCCGCCGGCCGCCTGCGCAGCACCACGGCCTGAGGACCTCCGTTCCCGCTGCGGCCGTGCCCGCTGCCTCCGTGCCCGCTGCTGCCGTGTCCGCTTCCGCCGTGTCCGCTTCCGCCGGGCGCGGCGCCGCCGGGGAGTCCGCTATCCGCCGGGAACAGGCCCGGGCGGTGCGGCCGGGGCGGCTCCGACGAGGCGGCCGATGCCGACGCCGGCCTCGCGGACGCGGGTGACCAACTCGTGGTCGCTTCCCGGCGGCCCGGACGCGAGGACGGCGTAGCCGATGCGCCGGTCGCCGACCATCACGCCGACGTCGGCGCGCACGCCGTCGTCGGTGCCGGTCTTGTTGGCCACCCACACGGTGCCGGGCGGCGCCGTCGTCGCCGGCCGGCGCTCCTCGGAATCGTGCGGCAGGAGGGCGGGCACCAGGGAGCGGTCGGTGTTGTGCGCCAGCCAGCCCAGCATCAGCCGGGTCCACTCCTCCCGCCCGTCGAGCGAGGCGGCGAACCGGGCCAGTTCACCGGCCGTGCCGACGGCGAAGGCGGGCGGGTCGGTGGGCAGGCGCGGCTCGCGGATGCGGTCCAGGACGCGGGTACGCCGCAGGCCCAGCGCCCGCGACTCCTCGGCGACCCGGTCGAGACCGACGCGGCGCAGCAGCGCGTTGGTGGCGATGTTGTCGCTCACCGCGGCGGTCAGCACGGCCAGGTCGGCGACCGGCCACCGGCGTCCCGACAGGGCTCGCAGCAGCCCCGACCCGCCCACGCGGTCCTCCTCGCGCAGCTCGACCGGCTCGGCGGGGTCCAGCGTGCCCGCGCAGATGGCTCGCGCCACCGTCGCCAGCAAAGGCAGCTTGCCGACGCTGGCGAGCGGCAGTTCGGCGTCCTCGCCGACCGCGATCTCACCGGGCACCGCGATCGCGATCATCATGGCGTCAGCACCGTTCCCGGCCGCGCGGCCGTCTCCTCGCCCTGCCGCACGACGATGTGGCCCGCCACCACGACGGTGTGCACGCCCTCCGGCGGCAGCAGCGGCTCGGCGAAGGTCGCGCCGTCGCGCACCGTGGCCGGGTCGAACACCACCAGATCGGCGTGCGCCCCGTCCGCGATCACCCCGCGTCCGGCCAGCCCGAACCGCTTCGCCGCCATGCCCGTCATCTTCCGCACCGCCGTCGCCAGGTCGAGCAGCCCGAGCTCCCTGGTGTAGCGGCCGAGCACGCGGGGGAAGGTGCCCGCCCAGCGGGGATGGGGGCGCCCGCCCGGCTTCGGCACGCCGTCCGAGCCGATCATCGCGTACGGCGCGGCCAGTACCCGGCGCACGTCGTCCTCCACCATCGAGTGACTGATGATCATGACCTCGCCGCGCTCGGCCAGCAGCAGGTCGGCGGCCACGTCGAAGGGGTCGCGGCCGTGCGCGGCGGCCAGCTCGGCGACCGTGCGGCCCTCGGTGTGCGGATGACGGGGGGCGCGGGCGATGGCGACGCGGTCCCAGCCGCCATTGCCCACGGTGTTCTCCCAGCCCGGCACGCCCTCGGCGATCGCGGCCCGCATCCGGTCGCGCTGCCCGGGGGCGGCCAGCCGCGCGGTCAGCGCGGCGGTGCCGCCGTCGGACGCCCAGGGCGGCAGCATCGCCGACAGATGGGTGCTGGCCGCCGTGTAGGGGTAGACGTCGCAGGTCACGTCGAGGCCCTCGGCGCGCAGCCGGGCGAGCCTGGGCAGGGTTCGCTCGGTGCGGCCCCAGGCGTACTTGCCGGCGGTCTTGTGGTGCGAGACGTGCAGGGCCGCGCCGCTCCGGCGGGCGATCTCCACGGCCTCCTCCAGGGCCTCCTCCACCCGCGACATCTCGTCGCGCAGGTGGGTGACGTACGGCTTGCCGTGCCGGGCCGCGACGGCGGCCAGCGCGACCACCTCGCCGGTGTCGGCGTAGGTGCCGGGCGTGTAGATCAGCCCGGTGGACAGGCCCGCGGCCCCCTGAGCGAGCGACCGGTCGAGCAGCGAGCACATCGCCGCCAGCTCGCCCGGGGTCGCGGGACGGTCCACGGGCCCCAGCACCCCGGCGCGCAGAGTGCCGTGGCCCACCAGCGAGGCGATGTGGTTGGCGCGCGGCACGGCGGCGTGCGCCGCGGCGAACCCGGCGAAGTCCTCCCAGAAGCCGACGTCGCCGCCGAACCCGACGGACGCCTCGGCCCGCAGCTCCGGCAGCCGTCCGGGCAGCGCCGGGAACAGGCCGGAGCCGCAGTTGCCGCAGATCTCGGTCGTCACCCCGGCCAGCACCGGGGCCCGGACCATCTCCCGATCGCCGCCGAGCAGCGCGATGCCGTCGGAGTGGGTGTGCACGTCGATGAATCCGGGGGCGACGGCCAGCCCGGCCGCGTCCAGGGTCCGGCGGGCGTCCGCGCCCGACCCGGCGGGCAGCACGGCCAGCCGCCCCCCGGCCACGCCCACGTCGGCGGACCGCGGCGGGGCGCCGGTGCCGTCGACCAGCAGCCCGCCGCGGACGAGCAGGTCGAGCTTCACAGCACCCGTCCGAGGAACGCGCGGAAGCGCTCGTTGCGGGGCTGGGCGAGGACCTCACGGGGGTCGCCCCGCTCGACGATCACGCCGTCGTCCATGAAGACCAGGTGGTCGCCGACTTCGCGGGCGAAGCCCATCTCGTGCGTCACCACCATCATGGTCATCCCGCTGGCCGCCAGGTCGCGCATCACCGCCAGCACCTCCTGCACCAGCTCGGGGTCGAGCGCGCTGGTCGGCTCGTCGAACAGCATCACCTTGGGGTGCATGGCCAGGCTGCGGGCGATCGCCACCCGCTGCTGCTGGCCGCCGGAGAGCTGCGCCGGGTAGTGGCCGGCCCGGTCGGTCATGCCCACCCGGTCGAGGAGCTCCTCGGCCTGCCGCCGGGCTTCCCGCCGGGGGACCCGGCCGACGACCAGCGGCCCCTCCATGACGTTCTCCAGCGCCGTGCGGTGCGGGAAGAGGTGGAAGCGCTGGAAGACCATGCCGATGTCCTGGCGCTGCCGGTTCAGCCGCGCCGGGGGAAGGTGGCGCAGCCTGTCGTCGCGCTCCTCGAACCCGATCAGCTCGCCGTCCACGCGGATCCGGCCGGCGTCGATCGTCTCCAGCCGGTTGACACAGCGCAGCAGGGTGGACTTGCCCGACCCAGACGGCCCTACCACGCAGACCACGCCGCCCTCGGGCACGTCGAGGCTCACGCCCTTCAGCACCTCCAGCGCGCCGAAGCGCTTGCGCACCGAGCGGATCTCCACCATGGGACGGTCCACTAGACCCCACCTCCGGCGAACGGCCGCAGGTTGCGGCGCATCCTGGCGGGCAGCGTGTCGTGGCCGCGCTCGAACCGCCGCTCGATGAAGTGCTGCCCGACGCTGGCGATCGTGGTGAGCACCACGTACCAGATCGACGCGACCACCAGCAGCGCGATGACCTCGAAGTTGCCCAGGTAGATCCGCTGCGCGACGGTCAGCAGTTCGGCTCCGGCGATGACCGACACCATCGACGTCGTCTTCAACATGGAGATGAACTGGTTGCCGGTCGGCGGCACGATCACCCGCATCGCCTGGGGCAGCACCACCCTGCGCAGCACCTGGCCGTGCGACATGCCGAGAGCCTCGGCCGCCTCCCGCTGGCCCGCGTCGACCGAGCGGATGCCCGCCCTGACGATCTCCGCCATGTAGGCGCCCTCGTTGATCGCGAGCCCGAGCAGCGCCGCGGTGAACGGCGTGACCAGCTCGTTCGCCTGCCATTCGACCAGTTTCGGGCCGCCGAACGGCACCCCGATCGCGATGGTGGGGAAGACCAGGCCGATGTTGAACCAGAAGATGAGCTGGACCAGCAGCGGCGTGCCGCGGAAGAACCACGTGTACAGCGCGGCGGACCCGCGCAGCACGGGGTTGCCCGACTGCTGCGTCACCGCGGTGAGCACGCCGAGGGCCAGTCCGATCACCATCGACAGCACGGTGAGCTGGATGGTGACCCACAGCCCGCCGAGGATCCTGCCGTCGCCGAGGAGGGCGACGATCACGTCCCAGTGCAGGTTCGGGTTGACGATGATCGTGTAGGCGAGCCAGACCAGGAACAGCCCGGCCGCCGCCGCGGCCAGCCAGCGTCCCGGGCGCGGTGGCCGTACCGCGTCCACGGGCAGCTCGGTCACTTCCACGGCTTGGTGTTCACCATCGCCTCGGGCACGGCGTTGGCGGCCACGGCGTAGGTGTCCAGGACCTTCTTGTAGCCGCCGTCGGCGATCAGCTCCCGCATGGCCCCGGCCACCGCGTCACGCAGGCCGGTGTCGCGCCGGTCGACGGCGATGCCCCACGGCCCGGCGTCGTACTGGCCGGGCAGCACCTCGTACTTGCCGGTCTCGCCGGCGTACATGGCGGCCACCGGGGAGTCGACGATGGTGGCGACCGCGCGGCCGGAGTCGATGCCGAGCAGGCCGGTGGGGGCGTCCTCGCTCTGCATGATCGTCATCTTCTTGCCGCACTTCTCGTTCTGCTTCTCGCCGATGGCCAGGTTGGAACTGCCCTTGGCGAGCACGACGGCACGGCCGCACAGGTCGGCGAGGTCCTTGACGCCCTCCGGGTTGCCCTTCTTCACCATGACGGCCCCGCCCGCGTTGAAGTAGTCGACGAAGTCGACGGCGGCCCGGCGTTCCTCGGTGTCGCTCATCGAGGAGAGCACGAGGTCCCACCGGTCGCTCTGGAGGCCAGGGATGAGCCCGTCGAAGGCCGCGTTGGTGATGGTCCACTTCAGCCCGAGCTTCTCGGCGATGGCCGCGCCGAGATCGGGATCCACGCCGGTGAGCTGCTGGGTGCCCTTCTTGTACATCTCCATCGGCGGGTAGCCCTCGGCGGTCGCCAGCCGGAGCACGCCCCGCTCGCGCAGATCGGCCGGCACGAGGTCCTCGGCGGTCGTGCCCTTGGCCGTCGCGGCGCCCTGGGACGCGCTCGTCCCCGACGAGGAGCGGCCGCACCCGCCCGCGAGCGCCGTGACGACGAGCACGGCTGCGGCGACCGCGTAAAGGCGCTTTGTCATGCAAACTCCCAGTTCGCGCAGTGGTTGTGCATATGGTGGCGACGGGAGGGGAGAATCCCAAGACTCGTGAATGCTTGTGACCCTCAGCGTCGAAGTCTTCGATGCTGAGGTCGGCCACGCTCACGGGACGTGGGGCGACATGCGCTCCGCGGGGGCTCGCGTGGGGCTCGCGGGGGCGAGGTGGACGAGTTCGGTCCCTAGGCCGCGTACACGGGGGCGAGGTCGACGAATATGCGGTAGTCCGAGATCAGGCCGTCGTCGCCGGTGCGCCAGATCGACACGGCCACGACGCTGACGTCCTTGCCGTCGAGCCGGCGGTAGGTGACCTCGGTCTCGGCGATGATGTCGGCGCCCGCCTGCCAGTTCCTGACGATCCGGTGCCGCAGGCCGTCGATGGTGGAGAAGAAGGCCCGCAGCTCGGCGAGGATGGCCTCGCGTCCCGCCAGCGGCTCGGCGTTGCCGAACACCAGCGTGGCGTCCTCGGCCAGCAGTTGGGTGAACCTCTCAGGGTCGAATGAATCGACCCGCTCGAACACGTGTCGCACCACTTCGTCCGTCATGCCCGTCCTTTCGCGCGCGACCGGGATCACTGAGGGGGACGATACGGAGTGGACATCGGCGGGCAACTATCGCGAGGGTGGGGATCCCGTGGCCGTGAGGACTTCGGACGGCGCGGAAGGTGAAGCGGGCGGGGGCCGCTGGTGTGCCGGTTCTGCGATCAACCGGTGTGCCGGTGTGCCGGTTCTGCGATCAACCGGTGTGCCGGTGTGCCGGTTCTGCGACGAGCCGGTGTGCCGGTGTGCCGGTTCTGCGATGAGGAGGACGCGTGACGGACGCGCGAGTGCTGGTGATCGGTCTGGACCCCGCGAAGCTTGAGGGCTGGGACCCCGAGCCCATCCAGACGGGGATAGCACGCGGCCGGGCCCGCTTCGTCGATCATGGCGTCGATGCCGACTGGTGCCTGGTGGCACCCGACGAGAACCCCGAAGGAGCGATCGGGGAGGCGCTGATCCGCGGAGCCTACGCCTGCGTGGTGATCGGGGGCGGCATCCGCAAGGACGAGTCGATGCTCGGCCTCTTCGAGAAGGTGGTGAACCTGGTCCGGCGGCACGCGCCCGACGCGGCCATCGCCTTCAACAGCACCCCCGAAGACTGCCTGGAGGCGGCCCTGCGGTGGCTGGAGTAGCCCGGTAGGGCGGATTCTGTGAAGGGCCCGCCCGGATTCGCCCGCCTGGCCGTTCGGACCGCCCGTCGCTCCATCGCGTTCCGGCGGGTGGGTCCCCGATCCGCTCGCGGGGGTATGCGCGGGCACGCTTCCGCGGTGAGACTCGTCCGGATCCGCTCGCAGGGGTGCGCGCGGACACGCTCCCGGGGTGGGACTCGTCCGTAAGCTGGGGGTGTGTCCCCCGTACTGGTCCTGCTCGACGGCGTCCGCTGGCAGGGTGCCCGCGTGGTCGGCGATCGCGCGCGGACCCTGCTGGCCGTGCTCGCCATGCACGGGCGTGCGGGGGTCGCCGACGAGCGCCTGGTCGAGGAGTTGTGGCCGGACGAGCCGCCGGCCAACCCCACCAAGGCGCTTCAGGTGGTCGTCTCGCGCACCAGGGCTGCGACCCGCGCCGACGTCGTGGTGCGGATGCCGCGTGGTTACCGGCTCGGGCTGCCCGCCGATCAGGTGGACGCGCTGCTGCTCGGCGCGCTGGTGGAGCAGGCACGGGCCGCGCTGGGCGAAGACGACGTGGCGCTCGCGCGGCGCCGCGCCGAAGAGGCCATGGAGCTGGTGACCGGCGGCGCGGCGCGCGGATCGGACGGCGGCCCGGCCCGCGGTCCGATCCCCGAATCGGCCGGCGGGCCGGCCGGCGTCTCAGGCGGTGTCTTGAGCGGCGGCCTGGGCGGCGGCCTGACCGGTGTCTCGGGTGGCGGATCGACCGGTGTCGTGGGCGGCCCCGACGGCGGTACGGGCGCGCTCGACGAGCTGAGGGGCATGGCCGCGGGGTGGGTGGCCGAGGCGCGACGGGTCGCGGCGATCGCCTGGGGCCGCGGCGGCGCCCACGAGACCGCGCTGCCGCTGCTGGAGGAGGCCGCGGCCGAACGGCCGCACGACGAGCAGGTGCTCGCCTGCCTGCTGCGCAGCGAGGCCGCCGTCCGAGGGGTCGCCGCCGCCTTGGAGCGTTATGAGCGCTATCGAGCGGGTCCGGCCGCGCGGCTCGGCACCGAACCAGGGCCCGAGCTCGCCCGCGTGTACGCCGGACTCCTCCTCGCCGATCGGCCGGTGCGCGAGGGCATCCTGTTCGACGGTTCCTCGCTGCTCGGCCGCGAGGCCGACATCCGCGCGGTGCACGCCCTGCTGGCCTCCACCCGGGTGGTCTCCATCGTCGGCCCCGGCGGGCTGGGAAAGACGCGGCTGGCCCATGTCGTCGGCAGGAACGCCGCCCAGCCCGTCGCCCACTTCGTGGAGCTGGTCGGCGTCTCCTCGCCGGAGGGCGTGGTGGGCGAGGTGGGGTCGGCGCTCGGGGTCCGCGACTCGGTCAGCGGGCGCCATGCCCTGACCGCCAGGCAGCGCTCCGATGTCCGCGCCCGGATCGCCCAGCACCTCGACCAGGCTCCGGCGCTGCTGATCCTGGACAACTGCGAGCACGTGATCGAGGCCGTCGCCGACCTGGTGGCGTTCCTGACCGTCACGACCCGCGACCTGCGGGTGCTGGTCACCTCCCGCGCCCCTCTGTCGATCCCCGCCGAACGCGTCTACCTGCTCGGCGAGCTGCCCACGGGTGACGCGGTGGAGCTGTTCCGCCAGCGCGCCACGGCCGCACGCTCAGGCGTGCGGATCGACGAGGGAGTGGTCGAGCAGGTCGTCGCCCGTCTCGACGGCCTTCCGCTCGCCATCGAGCTGGCAGCGGCCAGGGTGCGGGCGATGTCGGTGGAGGAGATCGCCCGGCGCCTGGCCGACCGGTTCGCCCTGCTGCGCGGCGGCAACCGTACGGCCCCCGACCGGCACCAGACGCTGCTCGCCGTCATCGACTGGTCGTGGAACCTGCTGGAGGAGCCCGAACGGCGGGCGTTGCGGTGGCTGTCGCTGTTCGGCGACGGTTTCACGCTGGCCGCGGCCGAGCGCATACTCGGCCAGGACGCCCTGCGCGTCGTGGACGCGCTGACCGAGCAGTCGATGCTGAGCGTCCGCGAGACGGCGTACGGCCTGCGCTACCGGATGCTGGAGACCGTCAGGGAGTTCGGCCGGTTGCGGCTGGGGGAGGCCGGCGAGGAGGCGCCCGCCCGGGCGGCGCAGCGGGCCTGGGCGACGGCGTACGCCTTCGAGCACGCCTTCGAGCTGTTCGGCCCGGCGCAGTTCGCGGCCGTCGACGCGTTGCGCGCCGAAGAGGGCAACCTCGCCGACCTGCTCCGGCAGGCTCTCGGCGAGTCCGATCCGGTCATGACGGTCCAGTTGCTGGCCAGTGCCGGCGCGCTCTGGTCGATCCGTGGCGAGCACTTCCGGCTCCTGGTCCACTGGGGAGCGATCACCGAGGTGGTCGACGGCTGGACGGTGCCGCCGCACCTCGTGGAGGTGACCAGGGCGGCCATGCTGGTCACGCTCATGAACGTCGTCATCATGGGCGACCGCCGGGGCGATCCGCTGCGCGCTCTGCTGCGCAGGCTGCCCACCGGTGAGGCGACCGATCGCCGGGTGGCGGCGATGGCCACGGTGCTGCTCGCGTGCGACGCGGCCGACGGTGTCCAGGTGCGCCGCCGGCTGGAGGAGCTGTGCCTGAGCACCGACCCCGACGTCGTCCTGGCGGCGACGCACATGAGCGTCCACGTGCTGGAGAACGCGGGTGAGGTGACCGGGGCGATCGAGGCCGCCGAGCGGACCCTGGCGATGCTCTCCGAGCAGGACGGGCCGTGGTTCAGCGCGATCATGCACGCGGAGCTGGCCCATCTGGTCATGCAGCGCGGCGACCGCAGGCGCGCGGTCGCGCACGCGCGCACCGCCATCCCGGTGCTGAGCCGGCTCGGCGCCACCGACGACGAGACCCAGCTACGCGCGGTGCTGCTGGTCTCCGCGCTCGCCGACGGCGACCTCGGCGCCGCGCAGGCCGAGCTCGCCGAGATCGTCGGGATCAACGACGGCGAGGTGGTGCTCGGCGGGAAGTCCATCGTCTCGTTGTACGCGGCCGAGCTCGCCCTCGCCCGTGGCGAGACGGCCGCCGCGCTCGCGGAGTACCGCCTGGCCGTCCGGCGAGCACGCGACATGCGGCTGCCCGGGGTGCCGCCCGCGGAGTTGACGCCGTGGACGACCGTCGCGGTGTCGGTCGCCCTGACGGCGTACGCCTACCACGCCCCGCCGGAGGAGGCCGGGTACGGCGAGGAGTTGTTCTCCGCCCTCCGGGATCACGACGTGCTGGCCGAGCAGAGCCCCGTCCTCGACTATCCGATGTGCGGCCTGATGCTGTTCGCGCTCGGCACCTGGGGGGTGCTGCGGAACGCCCTGGCCCCCGACGACGCGATCAGGCTCCTGGTGCTGGCCGAGCGGTTCGCGTACATCAGCAGCATGCCCGGTCTGACCTTCGAGCGCATCGAGCCGCACGCCGAGCGGGCCGCGCCGGGGATGATCGCCGCCGTACGGGCCGAGTACGGCGATCGGCGCGGCTCCGACCTGCTCGACGAGGCGCGGCGCCTCCTCGAGCGGGTCTCCGGCCGGGGGCGGCGAGGGTCACATGTGCCGTTTGTAGCTGCGCACCGACAGCGGCGCGAAGATCGCGATGACGATCACGCACGCCAGGAGCGTCCAGGCCACCTCTCCGCTGACCTGGGCGTCGTTGGCGAGGTCGCGGGCGGCCGTGACCAGGTGTGAGACCGGGTTGATCCGGACGAACGCGGCCAGCCAGCCGGGCAGGGTCTCGACGGGGACGAACGCGTTGGACAGGAACGTCAGCGGGAACAGGATCATCATGGAGATGCCCTGCACGGCCTGGGCGCTGCGGGCGATCGTGCCGACGAAGGTGAAGACCCACGCCAGCGACCACCCCGTGAAGATCGCCAGCAGGATCGCGGCGAGCAGGCCGCCCGCCCCGCCGCCCGGACGGTAGCCCATCACCAGGCCCATGCCGAAGGTCAGGGTGGCCGCGATCGTGTAGCGCAGCAGGTCGGCCACCATCGGGCCTGCCAGCGGCGCGATGCGGGCGATCGGCAGCGACTTGAACCGGTCGAAGACGCCCTTCTCCATGTCCTCGCGGAGCTGCGTCCCGGTGGCCATGCACGTCGTCAGCACCGTCTGGGCGAGGATGCCGGGGATCATCAGGGGGAGGTAGCTCTGCACGTCGCCGGCGATGGCGCCGCCGAAGATGAAGGCGAACATCGCGGTGAACAAGATGGGCTGCAGCGCCACGTCGAAGAACTGCTCCGGGTTGCGGCGCATCTTCTTCAGCGCCCGCCACGCCATCATCATGGTCTGGCCGAGCGTCTCGCGCATGGAGACGCGCCGCCGGGCGGCCGCCACGCGGTCGGCGGCCCTGACCGCCTCGGGGGCGGGTGCGGTCATGGTGCTCATCGGTCCTCCTGCGTGCCGGTCCCGCGGTCCCCGTCGGTCTCGTGGCCGGTGAGGGCGAGGAACACCTCGTCAAGGCTGGGCTTGGCCACGCTCACCGAGGAGATCGACACTCCGGCGGTGCGCAGCGCGATCAGTACGTCCGCGGCCAGGTCGGCCTGGTCGAGGGCGACGTTGAGGCGGCCCTGTTCCGGGCTGACGATCGGGTCGGTGCCGAGGACGCGCCGCACGACCTCCACGGCGGCGGGCACCTCGCCCGGCTCGGCGAGCATGAGCTGGAGGGCGGAGTTGCCGACCGCGGTCTTCAGCTCGTCGGGAGTTCCCTCGGCGACCTTGCGGCCGTGGTCGATGACGGCGACGCGATCGGCGAGCTGGTCGGCCTCGTCCAGATACTGGGTGGTCAGCAGCACCGTGCAGCCGCCGGCGACCAGACCGCGGATGGTGTCCCACATCTGGCCCCGCGTGCGCGGGTCGAGGCCGGTGGTCGGCTCGTCCAGGAAGATCAGCGGTGGCCTGGTGATCAGGCTGGCCGCCAGGTCGAGCCGCCGGCGCATGCCGCCGGAGAACTGCGAGATCGGCTTGCCGGCGGCGTCCTCCAGGCCGAACTGGGCCAGCAGTTCGGCGGCGATGCGCCGGGCGCGCGGCGCGCCGATGCCCTGCAGGCGGCTGAAGAGGTAGAGGTTCTCGCGGGCGGTCAGGTTCTCGTCGACCGACGCGTACTGTCCGGTGACGCCGACCAGTTGGCGGATCACGTGCGGATTGCCGGCCACGTCGACCCCGAAGATCTCGGCGCGGCCCGCGTCGATCTTCAACAGGGTGGCCAGCATCCGTAGCGTGGTGGTCTTGCCGGCGCCGTTCGGGCCGAGGACGCCGAAGATCTCACCGGGGCGGACCTCCAGGTCGATCCCGTCGACGGCGCGATGCCCGCCGAAGGTCTTCACCAGCCCCGCCGCGCGAACGGCCGGTTCGCCGCCCCCGCCGGGGGCCGGGCCGCTCCGCGTGGGTCCGAGTTCTGTGATGCTCATGGCCCCACTCTCGGCGGCGACGGTTTCACGGCGCCCTCGGCCGGGTTTCACCGGTTGCCGGAGCGGCCCCCGTGCCGAGGGGGGCGGCCGCTCCTCGAGTGCGGGCCCGGATGGCCGCACCGCGAACGCGGAGGCACGCGCGGACGTCCCTCCGCAGCGGAAAATTCGTATTGCCGCAGGTCGGAGCGGAGATGAAGCTTCGGTGCCCGGCGAAAACCGGGTGACATTTCGCATCACTTGCCGGAATGCTGGGCCGGGCCGACCAGTTTTGTCGGTGGTGTCGGTCAGGCTGAGCATGACCGCAACTTCTTGTGAGACCTAAAGGCTGGGCACCCAGCCGTGACGACGTCACGTCCGACGACCCGATTGAGGAGCCGTGTCCGTTCGACAGCTCGACTCGCCCGCCACATCCCAGGCCGCCGTCGCGGGCCGCACCCCGGCCGTGGTGCGGCTGCTGGTGCTCGCCACGTTCGTGGTCATCCTCAACGAGACGATCATGATCAACGCGATCCCGCGGCTGATGGACGCGTTGCACATCACCGAGCAGACCGCACAGTGGCTCTCGACCGCCTTCATGCTCACCATGGCCGCCGTCATCCCGATCACCGGCTGGTTCCTGCAGCGGGTGTCCACCCGCGGTGCCTACACCACCGCGATGGGCCTGTTCCTGCTCGGCACGGCGCTCGCCGCCGTCGCGCCGACCTTCGAGGTGCTGCTGGGCGCCCGCATCATCCAGGCGTCCGGCACGGCGGTGATGATGCCGCTGCTGATGACCACGCTGATGCAGGTGGTGCCCGAGTCCGACCGGGGCCGGGTGATGGGCAACGTCAGCCTGGCCATCTCGGTGGCGCCGGCCATGGGCCCCACGGTCTCGGGGGTGATTTTGCAGTTCGGTTCCTGGCGGCTGCTGTTCGCCGTGGTGCTCCCCATCGCCGGCGTGATCACCTGGTTCGGGCTGAAGCAGCTCAAGAACGTCGGCGAGACCCAGGCCGGCACCATCGACTGGCTGAGCGTGGTGACCGCCGCCGCCGGGTTCGGCGGCCTGGTGTACGGGCTCAGCCGGTTCGAGGGCGGTGACGCCGGGGTCGCCTCCGCGATCGTGGCGGGCGGCCTGGCCGCCATCGCCGTCTTCGTCCTGCGCCAGCTGTCGCTGCAGAAGCGCGGCGTGCCGCTGATGGATCTGCGCACTCTGCGCCACCGCACCTACACGATCGCGCTGATCCTGATGGCGGTGTCGTTCATGGCGATGCTCGGCTCGATGATCCTGCTGCCGCTGTACCTGCAGAACGTCCGTCAGCTCACCGCCCTGCAGACCGGGCTGCTGGTCATGCCGGGCGGCCTGGCGATGGGGCTGCTCGGCCCGACCGTCGGCCGCCTGTTCGACCGGTTCGGCGGCCGGGTCCTGGTCATCCCCGGCGCGGTCGCGATCACGCTCGCCCTCGCCGGCTTCACCCAGGTCACGATGACCATGCCGTTCTGGCAGCTCCTCGGGCTGCACGCGCTGCTGATGGTGGGTCTGGCCGCGACCTTCACCCCGGTGTTCACCCTCGGGCTCGGAGCCGTGCCGCCGTCGCTCTACTCCCACGGCAGCTCGATCCTGAGCACGCTGCAGCAGGTCGCCGCGGCCATCGGCACCGCGCTGGTGATCACCGTGATGAGCGCGCGAGCCGATGCCCTGAGATCCGCGGGCGCCACGGAGGTGGTCGCCACCCTCGGCGGCATGCGGCTGGCCTTCATCATCGGCGCCGTGCTGTCCATCGTCGTGATCGTCACCGCCATCCTCCTCCCGGCCCGAGCCGACGGCCCGGACCACACCGGCGGCGACCACCACGCCGACAGCGCCGACCACACCGGCAGCGCCGACCACGTTGACAGCACTGATCACAAGGACGGCGCCGACCACACCGGCGGCGCTGATCACAAGGACGGCGTGGACCACACCGGCAGCGCGGACCACACGCACGGTGCGGACCACGCCCGCAGCGCGGACCACGGGGACGGCGCGGACCACACGGGCAGCGCCGTGGACGGCGTGGAGCGCCATGCCGGTGTGAGCGTCGCCTGACGGAAGTCACGACATTCGGTTCTGAACGGCCGCGGATTTGCTGTTGTATGGGGTCGGTCTTCCCCTGGCATTCCGTGGCGCCCGCCGCCGTTGAACGAGATTATGCAGAACAATGGGCGGTATGGCGGTGCCGGCTCGCGTGCCCTTGGGTGCCGGGCATTTCGGAGGACCCGCGCTCGCCGGGGGCGCGGTGACCTGGGTGTTTATCGGCCGTGAGGCGAGGGGATGGCTGTTGTGGAAATCGCCCAAATGGGGCGAAACGTCCACATCCGGAGGTTGAAATGACCGGATATCTGCCCTATCGCGAGACCGGTCCGGCTGCCCGTGTCGGCGGCGTGCGCGGCTGGCAGGCCGATATTCTTCGCGGTCAGTCATAACTGAGTGAGGCGAGGTGCTGCGGTGCGTTCATGCCGCAGTGCCTCGACCTGTCACCGGCGCGACGACACACCGGGGGGCGTTTGTGGCGCGATTGTTCTACCCTGCCGCTCCGCGTAGCGACGATGGGGTCGAGAATCTGTTCGGAATCCTGGTCCGCGATCCTTACCGGTGGCTGGAGGACGGCGACGACCCGCGTGTGCGCGACTGGGCCGCCGCCCAAGATCGCCTCTTCCGCGCGTATCGCGCCGGATGGCGGGACACGCCGTCGTGGACCTCCCTGCTCGACCAGGTGTCGTCCTTCGGCGTGGTGGAGCCGCCGATGGCGCGTGGCTCGTTGATGTTCCTCGCCGAGCAGCTCCATGGGGATGAGCAACGGCGCCTGCTCGTCGTCGACGCCGAGGGGAACAGGCGGGTGCTGGTCGATCCCGTCGAGGTCGACCCGTCCGGCCATACCGGGTTGTACGCCTGGTGGCCGTCGCGCGAGGGCGAGCGGGTCGCCGTCCAACTGGAGGTCGCCGAGCAGCCCGGCAGCGACATCCTGGTGCTGGACGTGCGCACCGGGGAGAGGGTGGACGGGCCGTTGCCGCGCGCCAGGAACACCTCGCTCGCCTGGTTGCCGGGAGGGGAGGCGTTCTACTACGTCAGCCGGGTTCCCGATGAGGAGCTTGCCCCCGGCGACCCGCGCCTGCAGCGGCGGGTGAGGTTGCATCGAATCGGTTCGCCCTGGCAGGCGGACACCGTGGTGTTCGGCGGCGAGGATGCCCCCGACCACTACTACGGGCTCACCGTGAGCGCCGACGGCCGCTTGCTGGCGATCACCGCGACGGCCGGGCCCGCCTCGCACAACGACGTGTACGTGGCCGAGCTCGCGGAGCTCGCGGAGCTCGGCGATCCGGCGGCCCCGCGGCTCACCAAGATCGTCGACGGAGCGACCACCGGCGCCCGCGTTCTTCCGCGCTTCCTCGCGGACGGCGATCTCCTGCTGGTCACCGACCACCGCGCACCGTACGGCCGCGTCTGCCGGGCATCCCGGCACGAGACCGACCCGGACCGATGGCGGGAGCTGGTGGCCGAAGATCCCGAGGCGCCCGTGGACGAGTGCGCGGTGCTGGAGGACCCGGCGCTCGCGCGCGGCCTGCTTCTGGTGGCGCGTGCCCGCCACGGCACCTCGACGCTCACGCTGCACGACCTGGCCGACGGCCGACCGCTCGCCGAGCTGCCCCTTCCCGGCGCCGGCGTCGTGTCATCCCTGCGCACCGGCGTGCCCGACGCACGGCACGCGTGGTTCGCCTACTGCGATGCGACCACACCTCCCACGATCTACCGCTACGACGCGATGAGCGGGACGACCGAACGGGAGACCGGCGCCACGACGGCCGGCCACCCGCCGCGGATCCGCAGCCACAGCGTCCGCTATCGGGCCGGGGACGGCACCGAGATCCCGATGTTCCTGTTCACCCCGGCCGAGGACCGTCACGACCCCCGGCCCACCCTGCTCTACGGCTACGGCAGCTTCGGCATGCCGATGCGCCCGTGGTTCCTGCCGATGGCGGCCGCATGGGTGAGCGCGGGCGGCGTCTACGCGATGGCCGGTGTGCGCGGCGGCGGCGAAGAGGGACGGCACTGGCACGACGCCGGGCGCGGGCCGTACAAGCACCGGGCGATCAGCGACTTCAACGACGCCGCCGCCTGGCTCATCGACACCGGCCGGACCACCCCCGGCCAACTGGCCGTCCACGGCCAGTCCGCCGGCGGCCTGCTGGTCACCGCCGCCGCCATGCGGCGTCCCGACCTGTACGCCGCGGTCATCGCAGAAGGCCCGCTGTGCGACATGGTGCGCTATGAGAGATTCGGCCTGGGATGCACGTGGGTCGACGAATTCGGCACGGCCGCCGAGCCCGAACAACTCCGATGGCTGCTGGGATACTCGCCGTATCACAACATCACCCCAGGGACCTCCTACCCCGCGTTCCTGCTCACCGGCGCCGTGACCGATCTGCAGACCGGGGAGGCCCACGTCACCAAGATGTGCGCGGCCCTCCAGCACGCCGGCGACGGTGACCGGCCGGTTCTCATGCGCCGGGAGCCCGACACCGCCCACGCCGCCTCTCCGGCGAGCAAAGAGCGCGCCCTGACCGCGGACATCCTGGCCTTCGCCGGCGAGTACACCGGTCTGTCACCGGCGAGTGCGGCCACGCACCCGCGTGAGACCGCCGCGGAACCGCGCTGACGACGGCCTGACCGCGCCCGGCCCCCGGGTCCGGCGCCGGCGATGGCATCCGCGGCGGTGCTCGCCCTCGCGGGACGGGTCACGCACACCCGGACGCCGCCGGATGAACCACATGACCAGGGCTTACGTTGTCGTATCGTGAGACTACGAATGACCCTGCTCGTGGCGGTGCTGTCGCTGACGGCGGCCTGTGGACGGGCGGAATCCGATATGTCGGCGGCCACGGCCGACGACGGGCCGGCCGAGCCGGTGGCCCTGTGGGGTGCCGAAGGCGGGTACGTCACCGCCACCACCAACGTGCTGCGTCCCCCGAGGGTGGTGCTGTACAGCGACGGCCTGGTGATCGCGGAGGCGACCAGGCAGGTGCGGCTCAGCGACGCCGAGACGGCCGCGACGGTCGCCTCGATGGAGAAGTACCTGCGCGCGCAGCCGCCCACCGCGCAGCCCAGGCCGGGCGCGCCGATGGTCACGGACGTGCCGACCACCGTCCTCGCCGTGCGGGGGAAGGACGGGAAGATGTCGCAGGTGCGGGCAGAGGCTCTGGACCAGGTCGCGGCCTTCTACCCCAAGGAGCTCTTGGAGGCCAAGAAGCTGATGGAAGGCCTGGGGACGCGTGCCACCGGGGCCGAGGGCACCGACTATGTCGCGACCCGCGTCCGGATGGTCGCCGAAGGCGCGGCGTCGGCGGAGGGCAGGCCGTCGCCGTGGCCCGCGGGGGTGCCTGAGCCTTCGGGCGCGGTGGACCCGGTCTGGCGGACCGACCTCGAGGGCACGGCGGCGAGCGCGGTCACCAAGGCGGTTCCCGCTGGTCAGGGGCACGGCCGGCCGCTCTACAAGACCGGATCCGGGTCGCTGTTCGTGCTCTCCTGGCGGTACCTGCTGCCCGACGAGGGCAAGGCCTGAGCGACGGGCACCGGCCACGCGGGAGCGGGCGGTCGCTGAAAAGTTCACGCGGCCACGGGGTGCGGCGTCCTCGCCGTGCCCCGCGACCTGCCCATCTTCCGCCGGGCCCGTCCGTCCGCCGCGCGCGTGCGTTGACCGGGTCGCGTCCCTCTCTCATGCTCGAATTCGGACGGCATCCGGGCCACGTGGAAGGGCGCATCCATGAATGGACGTTGGGCTGTCTCCTGGGCGGTCGCGATGGTGGTGGCCGCGGCCTTCCTCATCCCCGCGGTGGCGAGCGCGTCCTCCGGGGCCGCGGGCGGCGCGGGGAGCGCGGGAACCTCGGCCCTGACGACGACGCCACCGCGCACGCCGACCCCGTCGCCGTCGCTGCTGTGGCCCTGCTACGACCCCCGGACCCTGCCGCCGAGCATGCCTCCGCCGACGCCGCCGACCGCGCCCGGCACCCCGCAGGTGGTGCAGGTCGCCAGCCCCTACGTGCACCTGCGCTGGGCCGCCTCCTCCGACCCGGACGGGCTCGCGTGCTACCAGGTGTTCGAGGACCGCAACGGCGTCAAGATCAAGGTCGCCACGTTCGGGCCGAACGTCACCGACGGCACGTTCTACGTGGACTGGCCGCCGTACGGCACGGCGTCACGCGTTGCCACCCTGTACGTCGTGGCCCTCGACCGGTGGGGCGCGGAGAGCCCGCCGTCGGGGTCGGTCAAGGTCACGATCTACAACGACGCCATCCCGCCCCCGACGCCTACTCCGTCCCCCACCCCCACGCCCTCGATCGCCTGCCACGTGGGCTACTACTCCTACGGCTGGTACGGCGGCATGACGACGCAGGTGTCGATCAGCAACACCGGCGCGACCACGATCGCCGGGTGGCGGCTCACCTTCGCCTTCCCCGACGCGGCGCAGCACCTGACCAACGGATGGTCGGCGGACTGGTCGCAGTCCGGTTCGACGGTGACGGCCACGGCGCTCGCGTCGAACCAGGTCATCGCGCCCGGCGGGTCGGTCACCATCGGCTTCAACGGCAGCAACCAGGGTGCCAACCCCTCCCCGTCGACCTTCCAGCTCAACGGCTCCACCTGCCGCTGACTCCGCGCCCCGGCGGCGCGACCGCTACAGCGAGGGCGCGGCGGTGGCCGGCCGGGGGTGCGGGGCGGGCTGGAACAGTTCGACCAGGTTGCCGGCGGGGTCGGTGAGGAGGATCTGCCGGCCGCCGGGACCGGTGACGACGGTGTTGCGGAAGGAAACCCCGGCCGCGCGCAGCCGGTCGATCTCGGCCTCGAGGTCGTCCACGACGAGGTGGATGCGGTTCCAGCCGCCGGCGACCGGCCGGGCGCCGTCCGGCATCGGACGGGCCCCTGAACTGGCGGGGCCGGACAGCAGCAGCCGCAGAGGGCCGCGGACCACGTCGGCGAAGGCCGGCGCGGCGTTGACGCGCACGGCGAAGCCGAGATGCCCCGTGTAGAAGCCGATGGCCGCTTCCACGTCGTCGACGATGTAGCGGATGTGTGCCAGCCGTTCGGTGTCGGTCGCCGTCATCGTGCTTCTCCTTCGAGGGTGAGGGTGGGCAGGAGGAACCGGATGCGGGCGTCCAGTTCGGCGGCGGTGCGCTGGAACGCGGGATGGCCGGCCGCTTCGTCCTCGGCCGCCGCCGCGGGGTCCGGGAGGCTCCAGTGGGTGAGGACCGGGTCGCCGGGGAAGGGCGGGCATGCCTCGCGTACCTTGTCGCACAGGCTGATGACCTGGTCGAACCTCCGGTCGGCGAGCGTGTCGAGGTGCCGGGGACCTCGCCCCGTCAGGTCGATGCCGTAGTCGCGCATGACGCGCAGCGTGTGGGGATGCAGCGGCTTGGGGTGGGTGCCCGCGCTGGTCACCTCGACCCGGTCGCCCGCCCGGTGCCGGAGCAGGGCTTCGGCCATCGGTGACCGGGAGCTGTTGCCGGTGCACAGGAACAACACCGCGCGGCGGGGCCGGCGCGGTCCGGCCGTGGGCGTGGCGGTCTGTGCGGGGGGCGGCGGGGGACCGGCCGGAAGGAGCGCGCCGGTCGAGGGCGTCGCGTGCTGCCCGGGGCGCGGCCAGAGGGCGGGGTGGAGGGCGGGGTGGAGGGCGGGGTGGAGGGCCGTGCCGGTCGCGGCGAGCTCCTCGGCGTAGTGGGCCAGATCGAGGTGGTAGTAGCTGTCGCGGCCGTCGAGGCTGCTGCGCCGCGCGGTGACCAGACGGCCCGCCCGCAGCCTGCCGAGGTGGTAGGAGACCAGGTTCTGCGGCTGGCCGGTCAGGCGCACCAGCTCCGCGACCCTCCGGTCGCTGCGCGCGAGCTCGGCCAGCAGCCGCCAGCGCAGCGGATGACCCACCAGTCCCAGGAACGGCGGAGCGGGCGGTACGGGCTGACGTTGCGGCACCATGGTCGGGACGATACATCAAACCGGTTTGATGGAATAGCCCCCGAGGGGCGTGCGGCCCAGGAGGAGGCCGGACGTCGCCGCGCGGACCTGTGCGTCCGGGGACGACCTCACCGGCGCCGGCCGACGGTGAGGACGGCCAGCCAGTGGCGGGTGAGCCGCCCGTCCGGACGCGCGGCCAGCCGGGCGCGTATCTCGCGGTAGAGGTGGTCGCGCCGGTCCGGTCGCATGGCGATGTGCCCGGAGAAGGTGTCCAGCAGGGCGATGTACTCCTCCGCGGTGTAGCGCAGGGCCCATACGTACCGCCGTGTGGCGACGACGCTGAAGTGTCCCGAGGCCTCGAACTCCTCGGCGGTGGAGTCGGGCTGGTCCTCGGGCGTCGGCGGTGGCCAGAGGGAGCCGTCGCCTTCGCCCATCTCGTCGTACACCTGCTGGATCTCGGTGAAGAACGGGTCGAAGTCTGCGGGAAAGGCGTGCTGGGCGTCCCACACGGCCAGGTGGCCGCCCGAGGGCAGGAGAGCGGCCGCCTTGGCGTACTTCACCGTGGGATCGACCCATTTCCAGGCGGTGGCCGCGTAGAGGAGGTCGAAGCGGACGCCGGCCGGCGGTTCCCATTCCTCGAACGGCGCGGTGATCACCGAGACGCCGGGGAACGCGGCCAGCCGGCGCCGCGCCTCCTCGGCGAGGGCGCCGCCGAGCTCGACCGCCGTGATGGGGAAACCGGCGCGCGCCAGCGGCGGGGTGGCCGTCCCCGGGCCGCATCCGACCTCGAGAAGGTGCGCGGGCGGCTCGATGCCCGTGATCGCGCGCAGGTCGGAGTACAGTTCGTCCGGATAGTCGGGGCGCGCCCTCTGGTACAGGGACGCCGCACTGTCGAAGGTGGCTCGCAGCCGTTCTCGTGACATCCCGCAATCGTGGCAGGGCCTCGCCTCAACAGGCGCGGTTCACCGAACTCGCGCGCGGTCGGCGTCCTTGGGCGCCGGGCCGGTCGACCTCGTCCCCCGGGTGGCGAAGGGGGAGTGCCGCGGGACCCAGCGCAGCAGGGCGCCGGCGGCGAGCACTCCCACCGCGCCCATCGCGGTGATGCCGGCGGCCAGGCTGCCCAGCCCGGCCGCGGCCGAGACGATGAGCGGCCCCCCGGCGCTCCCCGAGTCGGCGCACAGGCGCCACACGCCGAGGAACTTCGAACGGGCCTGCGGAGGCGCGACGTCCGCGCCGAGGGTCATCAGGATGCCCGCGCCGATGCCGTTGCCGAATCCCATGAGCATCGCCACGACGGTCAGCGACACCGGTCCGGAGGTCAGCGGCAGCAGGCCCTGGGTGATCCCGAGCACGAGCATGGACGGGACGGCGATCCACAGCCGGCCGGCCCGGTCCATGATCATTCCGGACGGATAGAACGTCAGGGTGTCCACCAGGCCGGCGATGCCGAACACGACGCTCGTCATCGAGGGGTTCAGGCCGAGATGCTCCGCCCACAGGGGCAGGACGGTCTGCCGGGTGGCGCGCACCGACCCGACGAGGAACACGGCCACGCCGAGGGTGAGGAACACCCGGTGATGCCGCGCCACCAGCGACCGGACCGAGACCGGCGGGGAACGGCGCGCCCGGTCCGCGGCGGGGCCCGCCACGTCGGGGACCAGCAGGACGATCAGCCCGGCCAGGACCGTGCACCCCACGGTGAGCCAGAAGACGGCGCCCACCGGCCGGTCGTGGACGACCACGGCGCCGATGAACGGCCCGATGAAGGCCCCGACCCGGCTCATGCCGCCCAGAGTGGACAGGGCGCGGGCCCGGAGCGCCATGGGGATGATCTCGGTGAGGTACGCCTGCCGGGCCAGGACGAACACGGCGTTGGTCGCCCCGGTGGCCGCGACCGCCAGTCCGAGCTGCCAGACCGTGCGGGCCATGGCGCACCCCGTGAGCGTCACGATCGCCACCCCGGCCGCGACGAGCATCGCCCTGCGGTCGCCGAGCCGGGCGGCGAGGGCTCCCGCGGGCACGTCTCCCAGGATCTGCCCGACGCCCAGCAGCGCCAGGACCAGCCCGGCCTCGCCGACGGAGGCGCCGAGCGCGCGCCCGCTCAGCGCGATCATGGGGGTGAGCGCGCCCATCCCGGTCTCGAAGACCAGCGCGGGCAGGAAGACCGCGGGCGCCACGCTCATGAGGGACACCCGAGGTGAACTCACCGGCACCGGCCTCGCCTCGACCTCCCTGGATGACCGCACGCCCGAGTGAGCCTATTCGGACGCTCACCCCAAGACGCGACCAGGGTGACGTCAACCCTGCTACCCGGCATTCCCCCCTAAGTATCCCAAAGGGAAATCACGGCAGGACGCTCACCGGGAGACGGGCGGTCGGATGCCCAGGTCGGATGCCCAGGTCGGATGCCCAGGTCGGAGGGTCAGCCGGGGGTGACCGAGTCGGTCGGTCCCCGCGAGATCAGCCTGGTGTGCTCGGGAAGCTCCTCGGCGCGCGCCGAGCCCGCCACCGGGGCCGCCACCGAGCCGGCCACCGAGCCGGCCACCGGGGCCGGTTCCGGCTGGGGGGCGGTGGGCGGGTCCTGGTCGAAGATGTCGATGTCGACCTCCTCGCCGCCGACGATCAGCGTCTCCCAGGGGCCGCTGACCAGCAGCGTGCGCAAGGTCTCGTCCTTGAGCCCTCCCAGGTGGGCGCGCAGGGTCTCGTCGTCGGGCATGCCGGGGATGCGCGGCGCCAGGCGGCTCCTGATCTGCCGCAGCCGCTCCATGAGCGCTTCGATGTCGGCGTCCCGGTCCGGACCGGCGCTCCCCTCTTCGATGCCCTCGACGATCTTGTCCTTGATCGCGCAGGTGACCCCGTTCTCGTCGGTGGTCACCATCGCCTTCCAGGCGCGGCTCTTGTGCCGGTACTGGAGCATCGACATCGCCGCTTCGTGGCGCAGGAAGTCGGCGTCGCGGAAGGGACGTCCGCGCCATGCCCGGTCCAGCGCGCGGGCCAGCGAGATGGCCGACGCCAGCCCGCTGTTCAGCCCGCGCCCCGGCCAGAAGTGGATGGCGTTGGCGGCGTCGCCGAGCAGGAAGCCGTAGGTCCCCGGCGTGCTGGACGTCGCGGAGTACAGCTGCGCGGTGAACCTCGGCCGTTGCACCATGTCCAGCCGGAACGCCGTGACGGCCCGCAGGTTCTCCTCGGCGACGCCGAAGAGCGCGAGCCCCTCCATCACCCGCTTCCAGAGCGCCGAGCTCCTGATCAGCGCCGGCAGGAACAGGGTGCTGTGGGTCGAGCAGAGGTACTCGCCCTGGTCGGTCCGTCCCATCAGGCACGGGCGGGAGGCGATGCACTCGGTGAACACGTGCCGCACGGGGTCGATGCCGACGACCTCCTTGGCCTCCTCGTCGGTGAGGCGCATGTTGAGGAAGCCCTCGCCGCGCAGCGCGTTCAGCAGGAAGCGGTTCTGCGCCACGGTCAGCAGAACGGTCATCGGGTCCGACAGGTCGGACTTCACCCGTAAACCGAGGACGACGTCCTGGATATGGGTGCCCTCCAGCGAGTAAATGGATTTGTCGGCGTTGCCGAACTTGTTGGTGAAGAAGTCGCGCGTTCCCGAGCGCCCGCCCTCGCAGATGGCCAGAACGTGGTCCTTGACGACGGTCTCATGGTGCTCGGTGGGATAGAAGTTGGCGGGCACCAGCCGGATGCGGTCGGGTTTGTCGTTCGCCATATCGAGCAGCGTGTCCTCGATATAGGCGATGCGGATGTTGCGCGGCCCGTATCCGCGAATGGAGTCCGGGCCGGTCGGCCACATCTCGGTGTACGCGCCCTCGGTGAACAGCCGTTTTTGGACGGGTTCCGGCAGGTTCAGATATTGCCGGCTCTGCACGGTCACGACCTGCTGCCGCCGGATGTTCCCCTGTTTCTCGCTCTTCCACACGACGCGGGGGCCGTCCTGCGTCCAGCGCCCGTCGTAGACGGTGACCGACACGCGCCGGCCCATGAGGTGGTCCAGGAGCAGGGCGAAACCGAGTCCCACGGGCCCGCCGCCCGAGATCGTGACGTTCAGCACGGGGCCAGGGTCGATGCGCGCCCGCGATCGGGCGAACGCCTCCGGCAGCGGGGCGTCCATGATCGTCTCCATGTCGCCGGCCGCCTCGAAGGAGAAGGTCTCGTCGCCGATGGTGATCACGTCGCCGGGGTGGAGCACCTGGGAGGTGACGGGAGTGCCGTTGACCATGGTTCCGTTGCGGCTGCCGCGGTCCTTGACGACGTATTCGCCGTTCTCCCGCAGGACCTGCGCGTGGTGACGCGAAGCCCGGCCGCTGGCGATCACCACGCTGTTGTCGTCTTTGCGGCCGAAGGTGATCGGGGTGTCGCCGATCACGAATCGCCGACCGGCGAGAGGACCTTCACGCCCGACGATCGCAGCTGGCATGGGTCGCACCACTTTCCATAGGTCAGAGAACTGATGCGATCGATACGAACATCGGTCGCAGAAGCGCTGTGCACTACTCCGTGTGCCGGTCGACCAGGTACACCACGAGATTTCTCTATGGAAATCCTCGGGCGACTCCCTATCGTGCCACGCCGGGCTTCCGTAGGAAACGGTCCATAGCGGGCTACCTGCCAGGTAATCGACGGGCGTCCCACCGGGCCGCCATGCTTCCCTCATCGGCCGCCGGATGGACCGGGAGGCCGCGTCGAACGTACGGCCGGCAGGCCGGAAGGAGACCACGATGCCGTTCTTCGAGACCGCCGACCGCACCCGTCTGGCGTATGAGGACTACGGCACCGGAGCCCCCATCGTGTTCGCGGCGAGCTGGGCGCTGGACGCCGACATGTGGGAGTACCAGGTGCCGTTCTTCGTGGAGCGGGGATACCGGTGCGTCCTGCTGGACCGGCGGGGGCACGGCCGCTCCGACCGGCCTTCGGGCGGGTACGACCTGGACACCCTCGCCGACGACCTCGCCGCGCTCATCGAGCACCTCGGCCTGCGCGAGGTGACGCTCGTGGGCCATTCGACCGGCGGCGCGGAGGTCGCCCGCTATCTGGCCCGCCACGGCGAGGAGCGGGTGGCGAGGGTCGCGTTCGTCTCGGCCGTCCTGCCGTTCCTGATGCGGACCGAGGACAATCCCGAGGGTGCTCCCGAGGAGCTGTCCGAGGCGGCGGTCGGGCGGTTCCTCACCGACCGGCCCAAGTGGTTCCACGACCGGGCCCAGGGGTTCTTCGCCACCCACCTCGGCAACGACGTCTCCCCGGCCCTGGTCGGCCTCGGCGTCCAGCGCTGTCTGGCCACCTCCCCGGTGGCGACCGTGCAGATCTGGCGCGCGAGCTTCCGCGCCGACCACCGGGCGGCGCTTCGGGCGATCACCGTGCCGGCGCTGGTGGTGCACGGCGCCGCCGACCAGTCGGCGCGGGTGGAGGTGACCGGACGCCGCACCGCCGCGCTGGTGCCGGGCTGCGCCTACAAGGAGTACCCCACGGGCGGCCACGGCATCTTCGTCACCCACAAGGACCGGCTCAACGCCGACCTGCTGGACTTCATCAAGGGCGAGACCGGTTCCTGAGGCGGGTGGCGCGCCCCGCGGCGGTCACACCGTCTGGTCGGTGGGGCGGACCAGGATCTCGTTGACGGCGACGTGGCCGGGCTGGGCGAGGGCGTACAGCACCGCGCCCGCCACGTCCTCGGGCCGCAGCGTGCGCATGGAGTCCGCCATTCGCCGTGCCATGGCCCGCATCGCGGGGTCGCTGATGTGGCTGGTCAGCTCGGTGGCGACGAAACCCGGCTCGACCACGACCACGCGTACCCCCTGGGCGGTGACCTCCTGGCGCAACGCCTCGGAGAAGGCGTTCACGCCGAACTTGGTCGCCGAGTAGACGCCCCCGCCGGCGGAGGCCACCCGGCCCGACGTCGAGGAGATCTGCACCACGGTGCCCTTGCTGCGCAGCAGGTGGGGCAGCGCGGCGTGCGTGGTGAACATCGTGCCGAGCAGGTTGGTGCGCACCATCGTGGTCCACTCGGAGGTGTCGGCGCCGGCGATCGGGCCGCTCAGCATGACCCCGGCGTTGTTCACCAGCCCGTCGAGCGCGCCGTAGTGCTCGACGGCCGCCGCCACCGCCGCGCGGCAGGAGGCCTCGTCGGCGACGTCCAGGTCGAGCGTCAGCACCTCGCCGGGCGCGCGTCCGGCGAGGCCGGCCAGCCGATCGGCCCGCCGCGCGCCCACCGCCAGCCGGGCGCCGGCCTTGGACAGCGCCAGCGCGGTCGCCTCGCCGATGCCCGACGAGGCCCCCGTGACCAGGACGACCTTCCCATGAAGCGAATCACTCATCGCTGTTTCCTTCCCCCTCGTGTGGATGACGCCGGTGCGGCGCGGGCGCGACGGGTGGCCTCGGCCTCGCTCCCGCCGGCCGGACCGCGCGATTTCCGGCGTCTTCCACACTGACGGCCGCGGCCGGGCGGATCCATGTCGTCCGTATCCAGGGACAAGTCATCCCTGGCACGGGGCGGCGGTTGGTAGCGTCGGGAGACTTCGGGGTATTTGACGTTTTTTGTAACACTCGGCGGGCTCGGCCCACTACCTCGTGTCGGAACGAACACCCGGGACGAAGGGGGCGGGCGGTGACGGATGACGCCCAGCGGTTCACCACCATGTACGACCAGTGCCGCCAGCGCGTATGGGCCTACGTGGTAGGCCAGGCAGGCCGGCAGGTCGCGGACGAGGTGGTGAGCGAGACCTTCGCCATCGCCTGGCGCAGGTTCGGCGACATGCCGGAACCCGCGCTGCCGTGGCTGCTGGTCGTCGCCCGCAACGTGCTGCGCGACAACATCCGCGCCGAGATCAGGCGCGAGTCGCTCGCCGCCGAGCTGCGCGCCTGGACCGAGGAGGACCCCGCCGAGCAGGTGACCGAGCGGCTGGCCGTCCTGAAGGCGATGACCTCCCTGACCGAGGAGGATCGCGAGCTGCTGATCCTCGTGGCGTGGCACGGCCTGACCCCGCGCGACGCGGCGCGGGTCGTCGGATGCTCGCAGGCGACCTACCGCGTGCGGCTGCACCGGGCCCGCAAACGGCTGGTCCAGGCGATGAGGACGGCGCCGGCGCCCCACCGTCCCACCCGGGTGCGCAATCTCAGTGAGGAGTGGTCATGAACCCGATGGATCAGCTGCGGGCGGCGCGCCCGGTGCACCTCGACGACGCGCCGGTGGACGCGCGCACCCGGGCCGCCGAGCTCTCCGCCGCCATGGCGGGACGCGCGCCGCGGCGTGCGGCCGGCCGGACGCGCCGAGCACGTGACGGCAGGCCGGCGTGGGTCCTGGGCGGTCTGGCCGCCGCGGCCGCCGCCACGGCCGTCGCCGTCGCCGTGGCGGGCGCCGGCGGCTCCGCGCCGGCGCCGAGCCTCGCCCTGCCCGCTCCCTCGACCTCGAGCGGCGGGCCGGTCGTCCGGCTGTCGGCCGAGCAGGTGCTGCTCGCCGCGGCCGAGTCGTCGCTGAAGGCCCCGGCCACGACCGGGGCGTACTGGTACGTCGAGTCCGAGGACGGCAGCGCCTACGAGGCCGGCGACGCCGTCCGGTACATCGTGCACAGCACCGGCCGCGGCCGCACCTGGGTGGCCCGCTCACCGCGGGGCACGAGCTGGTGGGTGAGCCAGGACCTCGGCACCCGGCCCGCCCCCGGCGCCGAGGACGCGTGGAAGCGGGACGGCTCGCCGTCCAGATGGACGGTCGAGCTGCCCGTCCCCAAGAAGGGCGACAAGTCCGCGACCAAGCGACTGGAGCTCGGCGGCGAACCGCGCAAGCCGTTCGGCAACCCCATCAACGTCGGGGACAAGGTCGCCGACCTGGCCGGCCGCAACGTGTCGGTGGCCGAACTGCAGGCACTGCCCACGACCGCGGACGCGCTGAAGCGGCGCCTGCTCCAGGGCTACGCCGGTCACGGCACCGAGTCCGGGGACAAGATGGACGCCGACTCCTGGCTCTACCAGGTCACCTCCGGCCTGCTCAGCGACATGCCGGTGAAGCCCGCGGTGCGGGCGGCGGCGTACAAGGTGCTCGCCGGGCTGGGCGGCGTCCGGTCGCTGGGAGAGGTCACCGACGCGCTGGGCCGCGAGGGCCAGGGCATCGCGCGGGCCGAGAACTGGTCGGGCGGCGACTTCGAGCGGCAGATCATCATCGACCCCGCGACGGGGGTCCTGCTGACCGACCAGATCGTCGCCGTCCACCCCGGCGGCGCCTACGCCTGGGCCGAGCCCGGCACCGCCACCTGGTGGCACGCCATCACCAAGGCCGGATGGACCGACGACGAGCCCGTCAAGCCGGACCACTACGACACCCCCGGCCCGGCCCGGCCCAGCGCCTCCTGACGGAGGCTCGCGGAAGGGCGGTCCGCCTGGCGGACGTAGGCGCCGCCCGATTCTCCCGCGGAAGGGGTCCCGGGCCCGCCCGGCCCCGGACGTGACCGAGCCTCTGCGCGGCGGGCGGTGCGCAGAGGCTCGGCGGTTCACGGGACGGGCCGGGACCCGCCCGGGTTCAGGAGGCGGTGCAGGTCAGGGAAGGCGTGCCCGAGGCGCTGCCGTTGGCCAGGAAGCCGAAGTTGGTGTTCCCGCCGGCCCCCAGACTGCCGTTGTAGCTCGCGTTGGTGACGCTGACGTTGGCGCCGCTCGCCGACAGGGTGCCGTTCCACACCTGCGTGATCGACTGGCCGCCGGAGAAGGTCCACTGGACCCGCCAGCCGCGGATGGCGGCGTTGCCCGCCGTCACCGTCACCTCACCCTGGAAGCCGCCCGACCAGCTGTTGGTCAGCTTGTAGGCCGCCGAGCATCCTCCGGGCTGCGGGGTGGGAGTCGGGGTGGGAGTGGGAGTCGGGGTCGGGGTCGGGGTCGGCGTGGGGGTCGGCGTCGGCGTCGGCGTCGGAGTAGGCGTGGGAGTGGGAGTGGGAGTCCGCGTCGGGGTCGGCGTCGGGGTGTTGGTGGGCGGCGGCGCGGCGATGGCCAGGTCGTAGGCCCGCTGCGGCACGAACTGCCCGGCGGGGGCGATGCAGCCGTCCGACTCGCCCGGCGGCTTGGTCCACAGATAGGCGTCGATCGCGGAGTCGCCGGTGTTGGTCGTGCTCCAGGTGCCGGTGGCGCGCCCGCCCGGGTCGCACCACTCGCTGCCCGCAGGGCCGTTGCCGTTGCGGCTGGTGTCGACGACGGCCTTCAGCCCCGAGACGCCGGTCGCCGAGATGATGCTCTTGGCGTAGGACACCAGGCCGGAGGTCGCCCGGTAGTTGGAGGTGTTGACGGCGATGCCGTTGGCGCTGTTGGCGACGTCGGCGCCCCTCAGCCGGTTGGCGGCCTCGGAGGGCGACAGCCACGCGTCGTGGCCGATGTCGAAGTACACCTTGACCTGCGAGGAGGTGGCCCTGAACTTCTTGCCGGCGTAGGCCATGGACGCCTGGACCTCGGCCTGCTGCGAGGAGTTCATGCAGTTGGGCATGATCGCCAGGGCGTCGGGCTCCAGGACGATCGTCGCCGGGCGGCCGCCGAGGCCGGCCGCGACCTGGTCGATCCAGGCCCGGTAGGAGGAGTGGTCGGGCGCGCCGCCCGCGCTGGCGCCGCCGCAGTCGCGGTTCGGCATCTCGTACACGACCACGATCGGGATCTTGCCCGCCGAGGCGGCGGCGCCGACGTAGGCGTCGACCTGGCTCCGCACGGTGCTGGGGTTGTAGCTGGCGAACCAGCGGCCCTGCGGGACGGCGGCGATGCGGTCCCTGATCACCGCGGTCTTGCTGTCATTGGGGTTGGCGGCCACCCATTTGGCGGCGTTGGTCTGCGGGTCGACGTAGAAGGCGGAGTCGGCGGCCTGGGCGGGGGGTGAGGCGAGGACGACCGCCCCGGCCGCGACCGTGGTGGCCGCGCCCAGGACGGTCGTCCACAGGGGCTTTCTGCGAGCCATGCGATAACTCCCGTCTAAGGTGGGAGCGCTCCCACCGCTTTGTCCGGATGGTAGGTAGCCGCGTGCCCCTCCCAGAAGGCCCCATATGGCGCGGGCGGCCTCCCGCCCTCATACCCGCAGGAAGAACGCCTCCAGGACCGTTATCGCAGCTGAAACTTTCAGCACAACCGCCCTGCGCGGGCGGTGATGGGCGGTCACACCCGGCTCCGTTCGCGCCAGGTCACTCCGGCGGAGACCAGGTCACTCCGGCGGAAGCCAGGTCACTCCGGCGGAAGGCAGGCCGGGAGCCGGTCGGAGGCGGGCCAGACATAAGGAAGATCGTCGGGCTCGTCGCCGAAGATCGGCCGGTAGAACTCCGGGGCCTTGCGCAGCAGCGCCGAGCGGTGACTCAGGTGCAGGGCGCGGTCCCCCAGCCACGGCGGCAGCTCGTCGGCCCCGCCCAGCAGCGACTGCGGCCGGGGCGCGGCGACGGCGCAGTGCTCGGCCAGCTCGCGGGTCATCGTGCCCAGGCAGGTGTCGGCCCGGCCCAGGGAGCACCACTCATGGCACACGGCGACGCCGTAGGCGACCAGGGCCTCCTCATAGCCGGCCCACATGCGCACGACGGGGTGGTGGCGCCAGCCGTACCCGCGCACGGTGAGCGCGCGCAGCACCTGGAGCGCCTCGACCCGCTGCTTGCCGAGCCGGCGCGGGTCCAGCACCCGCGCCGTGGCGGTGAAGTCGGGATAGGGAAGGAAGGTCTGCATCGCCGCCCTCCGGGCGTTCCGGCGAAGCCCGTTCTCCGTGCTGCGAGCCCGTGTGCGGCCGCTGTTCTCCGTCTTGCGAAGCTCGTGTGCGGCCGCTGTTCTCCGTCCTGCGAAGCCGTGCGCGGCCGCCGTTCTCCATCCTACGAAGCCCGCCCCGGCGGGCCGTCGCCGCGTTCCCCGGCTTCACCGCCGGGTTGACGTTCCGTCGGGCCGCCAGGACGAGCAATTTGGAGGAAGCACGCCAATAGCCGCGGATGGCACGTTCTTGGTGGGCGAATGTCTCGCCGGGGGTGATGCGGCGGTTCACAGGGGCCGCCCCGGACGCGCAGCGATTGGGGAACCGATGCTGAACCGACGACGATTGATCGCGGCCGGTGCCACGACCGTGGGCGGGGCGATGCTGCTCCCGTTCACCGGCCTGACCGGGGCGGGAGCGAACGACGTCAAGGCGCCCGCCGTCAAGGCGCGCCGCTTCGGCGCCCGGGGGACCGCCAAGGCCCTCACCCCGTCCGTCAGCCCGTTCTCGGTGCGGATGCCGGTGCCGCAGGTGCTCCAGCCGGCGCAGTCGACCAGCTCCGCCGACGTCTACAAGGTGGTCATCAAGCCCGCCGTGGCCGAGATTCTTCCCGGGGTGCAGACCCCGGTGCTCACCTACGGCGGCCAGTTCGTCGGCCCGACCATCCGCGCCAGGACGGGACGCCCCGTCAAGATCGTGTACGGCAACCGGCTGGACGCGCCCGCGAACGTGCACCTGCACGGCGGCCACGTGCCCGCGACCAGCGACGGCCACCCGATGGACCTCATCCAGCCCGGCGAGGCGCGGCTGTACGACTATCCCAACACCCAGCAGGGCGCGACGCTGTGGTACCACGACCACAGCCACGGCACGGAGGCCGAGCACGTCTTCCGCGGGCTGCACGGGTTCTACCTGATCGAGGACGAGGCCGAGCGGTCGCTGCGCCTGCCCTCCGGCGCCTACGACGTGCCGATCATGCTGCGCGACGTCGAGTTCGAGCAGAACGGCGAGCTGCTCTTCTTCGACGACCCGGCCAACCGCACCACCATCCTCGCCAACGGCGCGATCCAGCCGTACTTCCCCGTCGCCGCGCGCAAGTACCGGTTCCGGCTGCTCAACGCCTCCAACGAGCACGTCTTCCAGCTCAACCTGGGCGGCCGCGAGATGGTGAAGATCGCCTCGGACGGCGGCCTGCTGCCCGCGCCGGTGCCGCTGACCGAGCTGGTGCTCGCCTCCGCCGAGCGCGCCGAGATCGTGATCGACTTCGCGCGCTACCCGGTCGGCTCGCAGCTCGTGCTGTCCAACGGCTCCACGCCGGTGCTGCGCTTCGACGTGACGCGGACGGCGACCGACGACAGCCGCCTGCCCGGCACGCTGCGCCCGCTGCCCACCCTGCCCGCGGCGACGGTCACGCGGGACGTGGCGATGAGCTTCGACCTGACCGGGGCCAACCCCATCGGCATGGTCAACAACCAGCCCTTCGACCCCAACCGCGTCGACTTCCAGATCAAGCGCGGCTCCACAGAGATCTGGCGGGTCAGCAACGCCGACACCATCGGCGTCGACCACACCTTCCACATGCACCTGGTGCAGTTCCGGGTGCTCGACCGCAACGGGGCGGCGCCGCTGCCGCAGGACGCCGGGCTGAAGGACACGGTGCACCTGCCCGCGAACGGGTCGGTGCGCGTCCAGGCCACCTTCACCGACTACGTCGGGCGGTACGTGTACCACTGCCACTACCTGGAGCACTCCTCGATCGGGATGATGGCCCAGATGGAGATCATTCCTTAGCGGGACGCCGGCCGCCCAGCCACAGGCCCAGGGCGATGAGCACGTAGACCACGGCCGCCAGGGCGAACAGCGGGCCGGGGCCGAGCCAGGTGGACCCCAGGCCGTACAGGGCGTACACCGGCGTGGTCACCAGGTCGGCGCCGAGGCCGGCGATCGAGGTCACCGTCGCCCTGGACCGGTCGGTGAGGTGTCCCTGCAGGCGGGTCTCGGCGGCGGTCATGCTCCACTGGAAGACCCCGTAGGCGGCGGCGACGAGCACCATGCCGGCGGGACGGCCGCTGAGGGCGCCGGCCGCCAGCGCCACGGCGGCGACGGCCAGCGCCGGCGCCGCCCAGCGTGTGCCGCGCCCGGCGAACCACCCGCCGAGCGCGGTCGCCGCCGTGACCAGCAGCACCAGCAGCGGCACGGCGGCGTCGCCGGCGCCGGTCGCCCCGGCCAGCAGCGGGAGGTACTCGTCGAGCGAGTACACGCCCATGAGCACCACGACGAGCACCATGGCGCTCCTGACCGCAGGCGTGTGGCGCACCTCGGCGAGGCCGGCGCGCAGCACCGCGCGAAGGCCCTCCTCGTGCCCGGACCTGGCGACGGACCCGTCCGAGGGCAGTCCGCTCGGCTCGACCGCGGAATCGGCGCCGGGCTCGGCCGCGGGTACGGCCCCGGGCTCGTCCGCGGAGGGGGAGGAGCCGGGGCCCGGTGCGGCGCGGGACTCGGGGAAGCGGCGCGCGACGAGCGCGCCGAGGAGAAGGGCCGCCACGCTGGCGACGCCCACCGCGAGGTAGCCGCCCGCGGCCATCACCGGGGTCGCCAGGCCGGTCGCCGCCATGACGGCGATCATGCCGACCGCCTCGGCGCGGCCGGTCAGCCGCGCGTACGAGCCGGCCCGGCCCAGGGCGGCCAGTTCCTCGTACACCAGCGCCTGCAGCGTGCCCGACCTGATCGCCCCGCCGGCGCCCCACAGCACGAAGCCGAGCGCGAAGGAGCCGTAGGACGGGAAGAACGTCCACGCGGCGTAGCCGGCGGCGGTGACGAGCGGGGCCAGGGCCAGCAGCCGCCTGCGGGAGTAGGCGTCGGCCCACACTCCGGACGGCACCTCGACCAGGATCGAGGTGAGCGCCCACACCACGAACAGCGAGGAGATCTCGGCCGTGGACAGCCCGGTGTCCGCGAACAGCAGGGCGTACACCGGATAGAGAAGGACGAAGTCGTCCAGGAACGCGTAGGCGTACAGCGTTCCCGCAAGACGGTTCTCAGGTGAGGATCAATGTCGCCACTTCATGCCCAGACCATACGCGCGTGCGCGGGCCCGGCGGAAGTGATATTCGGGCGGCGGGAAATGAAGGTGCGCCGGCGGGCCCGCGCTGGATACTCTCCGCGGTGAAGGCTGGGGAGGTCGTCGTGGCGCATGTAGAGGTCGGCCGTCTGACGTACGTGCTGCCGGACGGACGCCCGTTGCTCAACGAGGTGTCCTTCCGCGTCGGCGAGGGGGTCAAGGCGGCCCTGGTCGGGCCGAACGGGGCGGGCAAGACGACGCTGATGCGGCTCATCGCCGGCGATGCGCGGCCGGTCGAGGGCAGCGTCGCCTCCTCCGGCGGCCTCGGCGTCATGCGCCAGTTCATCGGCGGCATCCGCGACGGCCGCACGGTCCAGGATCTGCTGCTGTCGGTGGCCCCCGAGCGCGTGCGCGAGGCCGCGCACCGGCTCAACGAGACCGAGCTGGCCATGATGGAGCGCGACGACGAGAAGACGCAGATGCGCTACGCCCAGGCCATCACCGACTTCACCGACGCCGGCGGGTACGACATCGAGGTCCTGTGGGACACCTGCACGATGGCCGCGCTCGGCGCCCCGTACGACAACGTCAAGTACCGCGAGGTCAACACGCTGTCCGGCGGCGAGCAGAAGCGCCTGGTGCTGGAGGCCCTGCTGCGCGGGCCCGACCAGGTGCTCCTGCTGGACGAGCCGGACAACTACCTCGACGTGCCGGGCAAGCTGTGGCTCGAACAGGCGCTCAGGGAAACGCCCAAGACCGTCCTGCTCGTCTCGCACGACCGCCAGCTCCTGGCCAACGCCGCCGACCGCATCGTCACCGTCGAGTCGGGCAGCGTGTGGATCCACGGCGGGGGCTTCGCCACCTACGCCGCCGCCCGCAAAGAGCGCAACGAGCGCCTGGACGAGCTGCGCCGCCGCTGGGACGAGGAGCACGCCAAGATCAAGCGCCTGGTCGCGATGCTCAAGCAGAAGGCCATGTACAACGACGGCATGGCCCCGGCCTACCACGCGGCCCAGACGCGCCTGCGGCGGTTCGAGGAGGCCGGGCCGCCCGAGGTCGCGCCCAAGGACCAGTTCATCAGCATGCGCCTGCGCGGCGGGCGCACCGGCAAGCGGGCGGTGATCTGCGAAGGGCTCGAGCTGACCGGCCTCATGCGCCCCTTCGACCTGGAGGTCTGGTACGGCGAGCGCGTCGCCGTGCTCGGCTCGAACGGCTCGGGCAAGTCGCACTTCCTGCGCCTGCTCGGCGGCGACGACGTCGGGCACAGCGGCGTCGCCAGGCTGGGCGCGCGGGTCGTCCCTGGGCACTTCGCCCAGACGCACGCCCGGCCCGAGCTGCGCGGGCGCACGCCCTGCGAGATCGTCATGAGCGAGCACGCCAGGCTCAAGAACGAGGCGATGAAGGCGCTGGCGCGCTACGAGCTGGCCGGCGGCGTCGCCGAGCAGCGCTTCGAGACGCTGTCGGGCGGCCAGCAGGCCCGCCTGCAGATCCTGCTGCTGGAGCTGTCGGGCGCGACGCTCCTGCTGCTGGACGAGCCGACCGACAACCTCGACCTGGCGAGCGCGGAGGCGCTGCAGGAAGGGCTCGGCCACTTCGACGGCACGGTGATGGCCGTGACGCACGACCGGTGGTTCGCCGCCGACTTCGACCGCTTCCTGGTCTTCGGCGCCGACGGCCGGGTGTACGAGGCGCCGGAGCCGGTCTGGGACGAGGCCAGGGTGGTCCGCGAGCGCTGAGGCGTGGGCGGGGTGGCCGGGTCGTAAAGATTTGGTGCGGCTTGCGCGTGTCGGAGGAGTCGCGCCCGACTGGCCGGGCTATGACGGCCTTGTGACCCAGCGTAGTCGACACACGACAGCACTCGCACTGGCACTCGTCCTGGCGGCGGCCGCGCCGCTCGGCGGGTGCGGCGGCGACGAGCGCGGGCCCGAGGGGCCCCGGCTCAAGCCACTCGTGATCAAGGAGCAGACGTCGTCGGTCACCCAGGGGGCGGGTGGCTACGTGGTGACGTGGGCGGGCGTCGTCGCCAACCCGAACCGCTGGTACTTCGGCGAGAACGTCGCCGCGACGGTGGTGGGCCGCGACGCCGCCGGCAAGGAGGTCGTGCGCATGGAGCAGCCTCTGGACGCCGTGCCGCCGTCGGGGGCGCTGAAGTTCACCGGCCAGGCCACGGCCTCGGCCCGGCCCGTCGACGTCAAGCTCACCTACAAGCCGGCCGTCTGGCGGCGGGCCACGCGCGTGCCGTCGGCGTACGTGCCGTTCCCGATCTCCTCGGCCGGCACCGAGAAGCTCGGCAACGGCTCCTACCTGGTGACCGGCGCGGTCGCCAACCCGTACGCGAAGGCCGCGACCAGCCTGGTGGTGACCGCGCTCCTGCGCGACAGGGCGGGCAAGCTGGTCGGCGGCGCCAGCACGTACGTGGACGACGTGCACGCGGGCGCGCCCCGCCGGTTCGTGCTCACCGTGGACAGCCTCAACGGGGCCGGCGCGGTGGCGAGCACCGACATCACCGCCCGCACGTGGGGGTCGAGCGGCAGGCCCTACGAGGAGCTGGCCCTGAGCGGCGCCGTCCCGGCGAGCACCGTCCGTCCGCGGACCCCGCCCTTCACCAGGGATCGCGGATACCAGGCGATGCCGGTCGACCGACGGCCGTGAGCGCCGGGCTGGCGGGACCCGTCCCCGGCGACGGACGCCCGGCCGCACTATGGATCTTGAAATCACCGGCGGGTTACGGTACTTACATGACATCCCCCCGGATAGTCCTTTTCGGCGCCACCGGGTTCACCGGCCGGCTCACGGCCGAGGCCCTGCTCGCCGGCGGCGCCCACCCGGTCCTGGCCGGACGTGACCCGCGGCGCCTGGCGGCACTGGCCTCGTCCTTGCCGGTGGAACTGCCCACAGCGGTCGCCGACGTGAACCGGCCGGCGACGCTGCGGCGCATCATCGAGCCGGGGACGGTGCTGATCTCGACCGTGGGGCCGTTCGCCCGGTGGGGCGAGCCCGCCGTGGAGGCCGCCATCGAGGCGGGCGGCGTCTACCTGGACTCCACGGGAGAGCCGACGTTCATCCGGCGGATCTTCCAGCGGTACGGGCCGGCCGCGGCCGCGTCGGGCGCCACGCTGCTCACGGCCTTCGGGTACGACTACGTGCCGGGCAACCTCGCGGCCGAGCTCGCGTTGCGCAAGGCGGGCCCGGAAGCGGTCCGGGTCGACGTCGGGTACTTCGTCCGCGGCAACATGGCCCGCCGGGCGAGTGCGGGGACGCGGGCCTCGGCCCTCGGCATGGTCCTGGAGCCGATGTACGGCTTCCGTGACGGCCGCATCCTGCGCGAGCACGGGCGCACCCGCCTGTTCACCGTGGACGGCCGGGACAGGCACGCGCTGTCGGTGGGCGCCTCCGAGCACTTCGCCCTGCCTCGCACGCATTCTGGGCTGCGGGAGGTCAACGTCTATCTCGGGTGGCTCGGCGGCCTGACCAGGGCCGCGGGCGTGCTGTCCAAGGCGACGCCGTTCATCGCGGCGATCCCGGGCGCCAAGCGGGTCACCGAGGCGGCCGCCGACCGGATCGTCCGGTCGGGGGGCCACGGCGCGGCGGTCCCGGGCGGCGACGGGATCACCTCGCAGATCGTCGCCGAGGCCTACGACGTCAGCGGCAGGCGGCTGGCCGAGGTCGAGTTGCACGGCGGAGACCCGTACGACTTCACCGCGCGCGTGCTGGCGTGGGCGGCCGTCACCGCGGCCACAGGGGGCGTGGGCGCCTGTGGAGCGGTGGGACCGGCGGAGGCGTTCGGCCTGGACGCCCTCGCCCGCGGCTGCGAGGAGGCGGGGATGCGTGCGGCGACCTGAACGGGCGTGTCCCTGGAGTCCCCGACGCGTCTTTCGGCCGTGCCGGAAATCACCCGTCATAAGGTGATGAAAGGGTGTCCGGCGCCGCGGGGTGACCTCGCTGCGGCGAACATCTGCCCAGCTCATCGCCGTGCTGGCCATCTAATGGTGATTTGTCGAATTTGATGCGCATATCGTCGGCCAGGAGTCCCGGACAATCTTGCCGGTGTTCATTACGGTATTAATACAACGCAGGTCATTGTCCGGGAAACGGTGGAGCGAGCAGTTACCAAGCCTTTACTGTCGGTGACATGAATGACAGCGTCCTGGTCGAGGCGCTCCGCGCCCGCGATCCTGGGGCCCTCGCTGCCCTCTACGACACCTACGCCGAGAGCATCTACAGATACGCCCGGACACTGCTCGAAGGCCCCGACAGCGCCCAGGTCGCGCTGCGCGACACGCTGATCGCGGCGGAGGCCCACGTCCACGCCCTGGCCGATCCCGGGCGGCTGCGCGTCTGGCTCTACGCGCTGGCGCGGGGCGAGTGCGTGCGCAGGCGGTCGGCACTGCGGGCGATGGAGGCCGGCGACGAGACCGAGGCCGCGCCGGCGGCTCCCGGCGGCGCGGACGGCGATCTCCGGCTGGTCGCCGTGAACGCCGTCGCCGCCCTGCCCGAGGACGAGCGGGAGGTCCTCGACCTGCTCACCCGGCACGGCATCCCCGAGGACGAGCTCGCCGCCGTGCTCGGCACCACGGCCGAGCACGCAGAGCAGCTCCACCAGTCCGCCTGCCACCGCCTGCAAGATCTCGTCACCACCGAGATCCTCACCCGCAACGCCTCGCACGACTGCGACGGCAGGGCGCGCGTCCTGGACGGCTTCACCGGCGAGCTCGACCAGCGGACGCGCGAGCTGCTGCTGGAGCACATCGATCACTGCACGGTCTGCGCCCCCCACCGCGAGCGCCAGGTCTCGGCCGCCAAGGTGTTCAACCTGCTGCCCCTCCCCGAGCTGCCCGAGACGCTGCGCGTGCGCGTGATGAGCTGCTTCATCGATCCCGAGCTCGTGCCCTACCGCCGGTTGGTCGCCCGCCGCACCGGCCTGCTCGACCCCGCCGGGTTTCCCGTCCACGAGACCAGAAGGGTTCGGCGGGCGCCTGCGCTGGTTGCGGGCGCTGTGGCGGCGCTGGCGATCGTCGTAGCCGCCGCCGCGCTGGTCGGCGCGGTGCGCGACGCCGAAGGCCCGGCCGTGAGCACCGGCTTCGTCGCTCTCCCCGTTCCGGACGCGTCCTCCTCCGTCCCCGCCTCGCCGGGCGCCTCCACGCGGCCGCACACCTCGCTCACGCCCATCGCCGCAGGCACCTCCTCCGCCCCGCCCGGGCGGTCGGTGGTCCTGCCGGTGGCGCCGGTCATGGCCATCGGGCCCACGGCCGCCGCCTTCGCCCCGCCGCACGTCTCCTCCCCGGCCTCGCCGACCACGCGCGCCCCCCGGCCGCCGCGGCCGTCCTCGCCCGCCCCGACCGCCCGGCCCTCCGCCCCGACCCCCCGTCCGACCGCCCCGCCGACCGCCACGCCTCCGGGGCAGGGCCCGCCCACCGCCCCGCCCTCGGCGCCCCCCACGCCTCCCCGCCCGCCGCGCGAGCGGCCCCCCGTCCCCCGGCCGTCGCACACCCACCAGAACCACCCCAGGCGCACCCCGTGCCCCCAAAGGACGCGCCCGGCGCCGACCGCCACCCCCACGCCCACCGGCTCGGGCGGGTCGTCCCCCGCGCCGACCGGGGGGTCGTCCCCCGCGCCGACCGGCTCGGCGGGGTCGTCCTCCTCCGTGCCCAGCGGTTCGAGCGGGTCGTCCTCCTCCGCGTCGGCCGGTTCGAGCGGCTCGTCCTCCTCCGCGTCGGCCGGGTCGGGCCGGTCCGCTCCGGCCGGGCGCACGGTCGTCCGGGCGGCCCGGCCCCAGGGCACGGGCCGTGTTCACCGTCAGTGACGACTCACCCCTGGGTTGCCGGGTCTTCCCGCGGCCCGTCGCGTCCGGCCTGACCGTCCTGGTCCCTCGCGTCCACCGCGCCGACTGGCCGGTCTGGCTCGACCCGGGGCCGCGCATGCTGCGCGACGTGCTCGAACTGTGCCGCCTGCAGACCGCCCGCGGGCTCGCGGTGCTCTCCTGGCTGTCGGACGGCGAATCCCCGGCCGACGTGAGCTGGCTGTGGCCGGGCCGCCGCCTCGCCGGGCCGCGCCAGCAGCTCATGTACGGCGCCGCCTCCGCGGTGCCCGGCCCCGTGCTCGGCCTGGTCGTCGCCAACTGGACCTGGGTGCTGGACACCCGCTTCGCCGGCCAGGTCATCGCCCCCTACCTGGCCGGCACCGCCTATCCCGACGACGGCTACACCGCCGCCCAGGCCACCGTCACGCTGATGCGCATCTGGGAGCGGCACGCGGAGGCCAGGCCGGCCCTGGGCGCCGCCTGGGCCGTGTGCCGCACGCTCGCCGACTGGTGCAAGGCCGCCGAGCTGGGCGCCGCGTACGGGCGCCCGGCCCCCGTCTTCACCTACCCGCGCGCCCCGCTCCCCCCACCGGCCGGGGTGCGGCCGTGGATCTCCCGCCTGCTCCGCCTGGATGGTGACTCAGCGTAGTCGTCCGGGTGTGTGCGCCACCGGCGCGGGGAAAACCCGTGAGATGTGCCACACGACGCCGCGACCGCCGCTCGCCCGGGGAGGGCCCGGGCGCGCCCGCCCGCCGCGGCGGCCGGGGCGCGAGCCGGGCCATGTGCCGCGACCTACGCCGGGACGTGTGCCGGGCGATGTGCCGGGACGGTCAGTGCCCGTCGGCGCCGGGGTGCTCGCTCCCGAAGGCGGCCTCGTGGTCGAGGTGGCGCTTGATCGAGCGCTGGATCTCGATCTCGGCCTCCGTGCGGCCGACCCAGTTGGCGCCCTCGACCGACTTGCCGGGTTCGAGGTCCTTGTAGACCTCGAAGAAGTGCTGGATCTCCAGCCGGTCGAACTCCGGGACGTGGTGGATGTCGCGGATGTGCTCCATGCGAGGGTCGGTGGCGGGGACGCACAGCACCTTGTCGTCGCCGCCCTTCTCGTCGGTCATCCGGAACATGCCCACGGCCCGGCAGCTGATCAGGCAGCCGGGGAACGTCGGCTCCTGGAGGAGCACCAGCGCGTCGAGCGGGTCGCCGTCCTCGCCGAGGGTGTTCTCGATGAAGCCGTAGTCGGCGGGGTACTGCGTGGAGGTGAAAAGAAGGCGGTCCAGCCGGATGCGGCCCGTCTTGTGATCGACCTCGTACTTGTTGCGTTGTCCCTTGGGGATCTCAACGACAACGTCGAACTCCACTGCGGTTCCTCCGCTCAAGCCTCCCGGATGGTCCGGGGCGGCGTTAATGTCTCGTAGGCGTATATCCAGGATGACGCATTCGGGAAAGAGGTCGGTGAGGTGGTGCGGCGCGAGCGCTTGGTCGCGGTGACGACCCTCGCCCTGCTCCAGCTCTTCGTGTGCGCGGCGGGCGCGTACTTCCTCACCCGCGGCGAGCCGGGCTCCCCTCGGGTGAAGCCGCCGGTCGCGGGTTCGCCACGCACCTCCCCGCCCGCCGCCATCGTGACCGCGGGCCCGGTGCTGGCCGCCGCCCCCGACGGGCCTCTCCCCGCGAAGGGTACTTTGGCCTCCCGCCTGTCCCGTGCCCTCGGCGACTCCGCGCTCGGCGGCAGCGTGGGCGCGGTCGTGGTCGACGTCGTCGGCGGGGGCACTCTGTACGGCAGCAGGGCCGACACCGGCCTCACCCCGGCCTCCACGACCAAGGTCGCGACCGCCGTCGCGGCGCTGACCTCCCTCGGCCCCGACACCCGCGTGGCCACCCGCGTCGTCCAGCGCAAGCCCGGCGAGATCATCCTGGTCGGCGGCGGCGACCCGACGCTCGCCGGGCCGAGGGCGAACCTGTCGGCCTCCTATCCCCGCTTCGCCTCGCTGGCCATGCTGGCCTCCCGCACCGCGCAGGCGCTGAAGGCCGCGGGCGTGTCCTCCGTGCGCCTGTCCTACGACGACTCGCTGTTCAGCGGGCCCCGCACCGCGCCGGGGTGGAAGCCCGGGTACGTGCCGGAGGGCAGCGTCGCGCCGGTGACGGCGCTGACCATCGACGAGGGCCGCCAGGACCCGCGGGGCTCGGCGCGGTACGCCGACCCGCCGCGCTCGGCGACCGAGGCGTTCGCGTCCCTGCTGCGCCGCGGCGGCATCAAGGTCGCCAAGTCGCCCGGGCGGTCCGGCGCCCCGGCCGCCGCCCGCGAGGTCGCCAGGGTGGAGTCGCCGCCGGTGTACGAGCTGGTCGAGCACATGCTGACCCAGAGCGACAACGACCTGGCCGAGGGGCTCGCCCACCTGGTGGCGGTCAAGGAAGGCGCGCCCGGCACGTTCACGGGCGTCGCCCGGGCCGTCACCGGGACGCTGAAGCGGCTGGGCGTCGCCGGAGGCGTCACGGTCTTCGACGGCAGCGGGCTGTCCACCCGCAACCGCATCACCCCCGCCGCGCTCGCCCGCCTGATCGCCCTGTCGGCCTCCCCGGCCAATCCCCGTCTGCACGCCGTCATCAGCGGGTTGCCCATCGCCGGGTTCACCGGCACGCTCGGCCACCGGTACGACAAAAAGGACAGCAAGTCGGCTGCGGGAGTGGTACGGGCCAAAACGGGCACGTTGAACGGGGTGAACACCCTGACCGGTCTCTCCAGGACCGCCGACGGCCGGCTGGTGGCCTTCGCGTTCATGGCCGACAAGGTGAGCGATCCCGACGGGGCCGTGGCGGCGCTCGACCGGCTGGCCGCGCTCGTCAGCGGATGCGGTTGCCCATAATCGCACCGCACGACGTACGGTGGTGAACATGCAGGTGATCGACTGGGATCTGGCCGTCTCGACCGGTGTCCGTCTTGTGCGCCCCGGGCCGCAGGTGAGCCGAGAGGAGGCCCGCCACGCCGTCACCGAGCTCCGGCGGCTCTCGCGCGAGGCCGAGGGGCACGTACAGGAATTCGCGCGCATCAACGGCGCGGCAGAGCCCGAGGAGGCGACGGTCGTCGACCGGCCGGGCTGGATCCGCGCCAACGTGGAAGGGTTCCGGGTCGTCCTGGAGCCCCTGACCGAGCGCATGAACGCCCGGCGCACGCAGATCCCCGCCCTGGTGGGCGCGGTGGGCTCGCGGGTCACCGGCGTCGAGGTCGGCGCGGTGCTGGCGTTCCTGGCGACGCGCGTCCTCGGGCAGTACGAGCTGTTCCTGCCGCCCGACCCGAGCGGACAGGCGCCCACCGGCCGGCTCACGCTGGTCGCTCCCAACATCGTCCACACCGAGCGCGAGCTGGGCGTCGACCCCCGTGACTTCCGGCTGTGGGTCTGCCTGCACGAAGAGACCCACCGGGTGCAGTTCACCGGCGTGTCGTGGCTGCGCGAGTACGTGCGCGCCCAGATGACCGAGTTCCTGCTCGCCTCCGACATCGACCTCGGCACCATGCTCGAGCGCCTGCGCGCGGCCTCCGACGCCGTCGCCGACGCCATCAAGGGCGGCGAGGGCAACCTCATCGACGCCATCCAGACCCCCGAGCAGAAGGAGATCCTCGACCGGCTGACGGCCGTGATGACCCTGGTCGAGGGCCACGGCGACTACGTGATGGACGCCGTCGGGCCGGCCGTGGTGCCCTCGGTGGCCGACATCCGCGCCAAGTTCCAGCACCGCAGGCACGGCGGCTCGCGGTTCGACAGGACGGTCAGGCGGCTGCTCGGCGTCGACCTCAAGCTCAAGCAGTACGCCGAGGGGTCGGCCTTCGTCCGCAAGGTCGTCGAGGAGGTCGGCGTCGACGGGTTCAACCGCGTGTGGGGATCGCCCACGACGCTGCCCGACCACAGCGAGATCCGCAACCCCGAGGCGTGGATCGCGCGCGTGGTGCGCGCCCCCGAGCTGCCCTCCGCCAACGGGCACGCCTGACCACGGCGTGTCCTGACCCGGCCGGTGGTCGGCGCCGCCGGCCGGGCGCACCACACTAGGACGCATGGGACCTCATCCCGCCGTCGCCCGGATCCGCCGTGAGCTGCGCCTGTCGCTGGCCGGCCTGCCGAGGGGAGCCCTGGTGCTGGCGGCGTGCAGCGGGGGCGCCGACTCGCTGGCGCTCGCGGCCTGCCTGGGGTTCGCCGCGCCGCGCCTGGGCCTGCGCGCCGGGCTGCTGACGGTCGACCACGGGTTGCAGGAGGGTTCCCGCGAGCGGGCCGAGGAGGTCGCCCGCCTGGCGGCCGGGCTCGGGCTGGAGCCGGCCGAGGCGCTCACGGTGACGGTGGGCACGGCGGGCGGCCCGGAGGCCGCCGCGCGGGAGGCCAGGTACGGGGCGCTGTCGTCGGCGGCGGAGCGGCTCGGCGCGTCGGCCGTGCTGCTGGGGCACACGCGTGAGGACCAGGCCGAGACCGTGCTGCTGCGGCTCGCGCGGGGAAGCGGCACCCGGTCGCTGGCGGGGATGCCGGCGGCCGCGGGGCTGTACCGCAGGCCGCTGCTCGGCGTCGCCCGGCGCGCCACCCGTGCCGCGTGCGAGGCGCTGGGCCTGGTGCCCTGGGAGGACCCGCACAACGCCGATCCCGCCTACACCCGGGTCCGGGTCCGCCACGACGTGCTGCCGGTGCTCGAACGGGCGCTCGGGCCGGGCGTCACCGAGGCGCTGGCGCGCACCGCAGGGCTCTGCAGGGACGACGCCGACGCGCTGGACGCCTGGGCCGACGAGGTCTGCGCGCGGCTCGGCGACACCGGCGCCGGGCTGGCCGTCGCCGAGCTGGCCGGCCTGCCGGCCGCCGTGCGCCGCCGGGTGATCCAGCGGGCGGCCCTGGCGGCGGGCGCGGCGGGCTCGGCGCTGGCGGCCGTGCACATCGAGCAGGTGGACCGCCTGATCACCGCCTGGCGGGGCCAGCGGATGGTGGAGCTACCCGGGGGGGTGGGCGTGGTGCGGCGGTATGGCACCCTGATATTCGCCAGCACCCTCACATGAAGGAAAACCGCAGGTGGACGCAGCCGACATGGGCATGGACCTGGAGAAGGTCCTCATTCCCGAGGAAGAACTTCAGGCGAAGATCAAGGAGCTCGCCGGACAGATCGACGCGGACTACGCGGGCAAGAACCTGCTGATCGTGGGGGTGCTCAAGGGTGCGGTCATGATCATGGCCGATCTGGCGCGCGCCCTGCACGTCGAGGTGCAGATGGACTGGATGGCCGTCTCGTCGTACGGGGCGGGCACCAAGTCGTCGGGCGTGGTCCGCACCCTCAAGGACCTCGACACCGACATCGCCGGGCGGCACGTGCTGGTGGTGGAGGACATCATCGACTCGGGGCTGACCCTGTCGTGGCTGGTGCACAACCTGCAGTCGCGCAACCCGGCGTCGGTGGAGATCTGCACCCTGCTCCGCAAGCCCGACGCGGTGAAGGTGCCGATCGATGTGAAATATGTCGGTTTCGACATCCCCAACGAATTCGTGATCGGGTATGGGCTGGACTATGCCGAGCGCTTCCGCAATCTCCCCTTCATCGGCACCCTCGCCCGCCACGTCTACGGGGCCGAGTAAGCCCTGAGCGAAGTTCCAACTCGCCAAGTGCTGGAATACACCGTCAATCGGTCTCGCCGTGGGGAACACGGGACCGCCTGACGTACGTTGGTAGGACAAAGCCGGTGTCGCCGGAGCAGTGACCCTGCGCGGCGGCCCGGTGTACCTTCGGAGGTCTCCGGAGGTGTGATCGCCTCCGGGTGGTCATTTGCAGGAGCGGTTCGGGATGCCGCTAACCCCGGGTTCGCCCGGGGCGTCAGGCCGTGTTCAGGAAGGGACGGGCCCGCAGGGGTTCCGCATCGGATGGATCTCAAGCGATTTACACGTGGGCCACTGCTGTGGATCCTGGGCATCGTCGTGCTGCTCCTGCTCGCCTCCACATTCTGGAGCGGCAACAGCAACTATGCCCAGAAGGACACCTCGTTCGTCATCAGCCAGATCCAGAGTGGCAATGTCGACAACGCGGTGATCGTCGACAAGGACCAGCGCATAGAGATCAAGACTCTCCAGAAGGTCAACGGAGAGGACCGCTTCTACGCGTACTGGGTCCAGGGTCAGGGCGTCGAGCTGCAGCGGCAGCTCCAGGCCCAGGTCGACGCCAAGAAGCTGCCGAACGGCTACAAGATCACGGTGCCGACCGAGAACTTCCTCGTCGGCCTGCTGATCAGCTTCCTGCCGATCGTCATCATCGTCCTGATCTTCCTGTTCATCATGAACCAGATGCAGGGCGGCGGTTCCCGGGTGATGAACTTCGGGAAGTCCCGGGCCAAGCTCATCACCAAGGACACCCCCAAGACCACCTTCGCCGACGTCGCCGGCGCGGACGAGGCCATCGAGGAGCTCCAGGAGATCAAGGAGTTCCTGCAGGCCCCGGCCAAGTTCCAGGCGATCGGCGCCAAGATCCCCAAGGGCGTGCTGCTCTACGGCCCGCCCGGCACCGGCAAGACCCTGCTGGCCCGCGCCGTCGCGGGCGAGGCGGGCGTGCCGTTCTACTCCATCTCCGGCTCCGACTTCGTCGAGATGTTCGTCGGCGTCGGCGCCTCCCGGGTCCGTGACCTGTTCGAGCAGGCCAAGGCCAACGCCCCCGCGATCATCTTCATCGACGAGATCGACGCCGTCGGCCGGCACCGCGGCGCGGGCCTCGGCGGCGGCCACGACGAGCGCGAGCAGACCCTCAACCAGCTCCTCGTCGAGATGGACGGCTTCGACGTCAAGGGCGGCGTGATCCTCATCGCGGCCACCAACCGGCCCGACATCCTCGACCCGGCCCTGCTGCGTCCCGGCCGGTTCGACCGCCAGGTCGTCATCGACCGTCCCGACCTCGAGGGCCGCAAGGGCATCCTGCGGGTCCACGGGCGCGGCAAGCCGTTCGCGCAGGACGTCGACCTCGACGTCATCGCGCGGCGCACGCCCGGGTTCACCGGCGCCGACCTGGCCAACGTGATCAACGAGGCGGCGCTGCTGACCGCCCGCCAGGACCAGAAGCTCATCACGATGAACACCCTCGAGGAGTCCATCGACCGCGTGATGGCGGGTCCCGAGCGCAAGAGCCGGGTCATGTCCGACCAGGAGAAGAAGATCATCGCCTACCACGAGGGCGGCCACGCCCTGGTGGCGCACGCCCTGCCGAACTCCGACCCGGTGCACAAGATCACCATCCTGTCCCGGGGCCGGGCGCTGGGCTACACGATGACCCTCCCCATGGAGGACAAGTTCCTCGCCACCCGGTCCGAGATGCTCGACCAGCTCGCCATGCTGCTCGGCGGGCGCACGGCCGAGGAGCTCGTCTTCCACGAGCCGACGACCGGCGCGGCCAACGACATCGAGAAGGCCACCTCCATCGCCCGGCGCATGGTCACCGAGTACGGCATGAGCGAGCACCTCGGCGCCCGCAAGTTCGGCACCGGCAACAGCGAGGTCTTCCTCGGCCGCGACATGGGCCACGAGCGCGACTACTCCGAGAAGATCGCCTCCACGATCGACGAGGAGGTCCGGCGCCTCATCGAGGCCGGGCACGACCAGGCGTGGGAGATCCTCGTCCAGTACCGCGACGTGCTGGACAACCTGGTGCTCGAGCTCATGGAGAAGGAGACCCTCTCCCGCGAGCAGGTGCTGCAGATCTTCGCCTCCGTGGTCGTGCGCGAGAAGCGGCCGTCCTACTCCGGTTACGGCAAGCGGCTCCCCTCCGACCGCCCGCCCATCCTGACGCCCAAGGAGATCGCGGGCAACGGCAACGGGGCCGCGCTCCCGGCCGGCTCCCCGGCCGTCCCGGGCACGGGCCTGACCAACGACCACCACCCGGCGCCCCAGGACGAGGCCTGACGGGTGTCCGTGAAGCCGCTCAAGGTCGACTCGGACCGGATCGAGAAGGCCGTTCGCGAGATCCTGCTCGCGATCGGTGAAGATCCGGACCGAGACGGCCTGCTCGACACCCCGGCCCGGGTCGCCCGCGCGTACGCCGAGCAGTTCGCCGGGCTGGGGCAGAGTCCCGAAGAGGTCCTGACCACCGTCTTCGACGCCGACCACGACGAGATGGTCCTGGTCAAGGACATCGAGGTCTTCTCCACCTGCGAGCATCACCTGGTGCCCTTCCACGGGGTCGCCCACGTCGGCTACATCCCGAACGAGAAGGGGCAGATCACCGGTCTGTCCAAGCTCGCCAGGCTCGTCGACGTCTACGCCCGGCGCCCTCAGGTGCAAGAGCGCATGACCTCGCAGATCGCCGACGCGCTGATGGGCGTGCTCGCGCCGCGCGGCGTCATCGTCGTGATCGAGGCCGAGCACCTGTGCATGACGATGCGCGGCGTGCGCAAGCCGGGCGCCAAGACCATCACCTCGGCGGTGCGGGGCGACTTCCGCGAGAGCGACAAGACCCGCGCCGAGGCCATGGCCCTCATCCTCGGCCGTCACTGATCCCTTCCTCCGGCCCACCCAGGCTTCCGCGTGACGCCAGCCGGGCCGGTCGGGCGCGTCAGGCGAGGCGGGGCACTTGGGGTCGCTGTCCGCCCCTTGGCGCCGTCGCCCGGCGCGCAGGTGACGATGGGGACATCCCGGGCGGGTCCGTGTCGGGTCGATTCGTTATCCACAAGCCGGACCCATGGCACAGATCGTCATCGGGGAGCACCTAGGCTTGACGCCATGACCGCATGGAGGGTGCCGGGGTTGCCCCACGAGGGGCGCTGTCTGGTCATGGGCGTGGTCAACGTCACCCCTGACTCCTTCTCCGACGGCGGCGAGTGGTTCGATCCCGACGTCGCGGTGCGACACGGCCTCGACCTGGTCGAGCAGGGCGCCGACATCGTCGACGTGGGCGGCGAGTCCACCCGCCCCGGCGCCGCGCGCGTCCCCCTGGCCGAGGAGCTGCGCCGGGTCGAGCCCGTCATCCGCACGCTCGCCGAGCACGGGGTGACGGTCAGCGTCGACACCATGCGCGCCGAGGTCGCCGAGGCGGCCGTGCGGGCCGGGGCCGCCCTGGTCAACGACGTCAGCGGCGGCCTGGCCGACCCGGCGATGCCCCGCGTGGTCGCCGCCGCCGGGGTGCCCTACGTCGTGATGCACTGGCGCGGCCACAGCCACGAGATGGAGGCCAGGGCCGTCTACTCCGACGTGGTGACCGAGGTCACCGAAGAGCTTCGCAAGCGCGTCGACTCCGTGCTGGCCGAGGGCGTCGACGAGCGGCAGATCGTCGTCGATCCCGGGCTCGGCTTCGCCAAGCGGGCCGAGCACAACTGGCCGCTGCTCGCCGCCGTCGGCAGGCTCGGCGAGCTCGGATACCCGGTCATCATCGGCGCCTCGCGCAAACGGTTCCTCGGCCGCCTGCTCGCCGGTCCCGACGGCACGCCGAGGCCGTTCGACCGGTCAGACGACGCCACGCTCGCCGTCACGGCGCTGGCGGCCCACGCCGGCGCCTGGTGCGTCCGGGTCCACCAGGTGCGGCCCAACGCCGACGCCGTCCGCGTCGCGGCGGCCTGGCGGGGCGCGGAGGGGGTTCGATGAGCACGACCCACGCTGAGATCGAGAAGCTCAACGAGGCGTTCTACACCGCCATCGAGGGCGGCGACCTCGACCGCATGACCGAGATCTGGGCCGAGGACGGCGAGGGCCGGGTGGCGATGTGCGTCCATCCGGGCTGGCCCATGCTCACCGGGCGCGCCGAGGTGCTGCGCTCGTGGGCGCTCATCATGGCCAACACCCCCTACATCCAGTTCGTGCTGACCGACGTGCGCACGACGGTGATCGGCGATGTGGCGGTGTTGACCTGCGCCGAGAACATCCTGACCGCCGCCGACACCGAGGACGCCACCTTCGCGGCGGGCCGGGTGGTGGCGACCAACACCTTCGTCCGCACCACCGGCGGCTGGCGGCTGTGGTTCCACCACGGGTCCCCGGTCCTGCAGGCCGACGGCGACGACGACGAAGAAGAGAGCGACGAGTGACCTTCCCGCGGCCCTCCCCCCTCCTCGCGGCCCCGCGGGGGCCTGCGGGCCGCGGGCAGAGCGTCCGGGTGGGCTCCGCGGCGCGCGGGTGTCGTCATGCTCTGCCGGGTTCCTCCGCCCGTGGGTCCCGTCGTGCACGGGCGGGCGCGCGCGGGGCCGGTTCCGCGGCCGGGTGGCGGGGATAGTGATGGGCGATCGGTCAGGGGGATGAGCACCATGGACAGCGTGAGCCTGGTCGGCCTGCGGGCACGTGGCAGGCACGGGTGCCTGCCCGCCGAGCGCGAGCTGGGCCAGGAGTTCGTGGTGGACGTCACGCTCCACCTCGACACGGCCCCGGCCGCCGCCGGCGACGACCTGACCAAGACGGTCGACTACGGCGAGCTGGCGCTGCGGCTGGCCGCCATCGTCGAGGGTGAGCCGGTCAACCTCATCGAGACGCTGGCGCATCGCCTGGCGGACGCCTGCCTGGCCGCCGAGCTGGTCGAGGAGGCCGAGGTCAAGGTGCACAAGCCCGCCGCGCCCATCCCCGTTCCGTTCGACGACGTGGTGGTGACAGTCAGGAGGAGGCGGTAATGAAGGTCGTTCTGGCGCTCGGCAGCAACATCGGCCGCCGTTTCGAGACGCTGCAAGGCGCCGTGGACGCGCTGTTCGACGCGCCCGGGCTCGACTTCGTGGCGGTGTCCCCGGTGTACGAGACCGACCCGGTCGGCGGCCCGCCCGATCAGCGGCCCTATCTGAACGCGGTCGTGATCGGGAGCACCATGACGCTCGGGCCCCGTGCCATCCTCGAGCGCGCGCTCGGCGTGGAGACCGCGTTCGGCCGGGTGCGCACCGAGCCATGGGGGCCGCGCACCCTCGACGTCGATCTGATCATGGTGGGTGAGCTGCTGTCGGACGATCCCGAGCTCACGCTTCCGCACCCTCTGGCGCACGAGCGCGCGTTCGTGCTCGTCCCGTGGTCGCAGGCCGACCCCGGGGCGGTGCTCCCGGGCCGGGGGTCGGTCGCCGGCCTGCTCGCCGACCTCGACCAGAAGGGCGTCCGGCTCCGCCCCGATCTGGCGCTCCAGCCGCCCGACTGAGCGTGGTGCACGCGCCTCTCACAGGGTGGGCGGGCGTCCGCCTGGGCTCGGTGGCGACACCGCCAGGGCGCGCCGGAACGTTTTCCCCATGGTGCGGGGTTGTTGTGGGCAGGGTCGTGTCCCGGTTGCGGGCCGGCCGGCGATGACGGCGGACCGACCGGCGGGGCCGAGACCGGTCCGCCGCCGGCGAACGAGGAGGATCGTGTGAAACCGAGCCGTCCCGGCGTGCTCGTCCTGCTGCTGGTCGCTTTCGCGGTCGTGACGTGGGCTCTGCTGCAGAAGGTCTACTCCGACCTGCCGACCGTCCCGTGGACGGCGATCCCCACCGTGCTGCTGCTCGCGGTCGGCGAGGCCTACAGCGGGTGGATGACCCGGGCGCGCATCGAGCGAAAGCCCGACACCAAGCCGGTGGAGCCGCTCGCGGTGGCCCGGCTGGCGGCCCTGGCCAAGGCGTCGGCCTATGTCGGGGCCGCCTTCGCCGGCATGTTCGCCGGGGTCGTCCTCCACGTCCTGCAGATGCTGGACCAGGACACGCCGCGGCGCGACTTCTTCCTGGCGGGCGGCTCGCTGCTCGCCTGCGTGATCCTCATCTGCGCGGCCCTGTACCTGGAGCACTGCTGCAAGGTGCCGAAGCAGCCCGGCGAGGACACCCGAGCCTGATCAGGACGCCCGCTGCGAAGCGGCGCCCTCCGTCCCGAACGGATCCGGACGCCCGCGACCGTGCCGGACGCACGAGGCGGGGCCGGACGCACGAGGCGGGGCCCGGCCTGCGGCCGGGCCCCGCCTCGCACGGAGCCACCCCTGAATCCCTGTCCCTTAACGCACCCTCCTTCTGCGCAGAGGGAGGCCCGTTAAACCACCCGGCCGGAAACCCGCGTCGAACGCGCAGGTCAGCGCCGTGATTTCTACTTGTCGATGTCGCCGACGACGAAGAACATCGAGCCGAGGATGGCCACCATGTCGGCGATCAGTTGCCCGGGCAGCATCTCCCTGAGCACCTGGACGTTGTTGTAGGACGCGCTGCGCAGCTTGAGCCGCCACGGGGTCTTCTCGCCCCGCGAGACCAGGTAGTAGCCGTTGAGGCCGAGGGGGTTCTCGGTCCAGGCGTAGGTGTGCCCCTCGGGCACCTTGAGCACCTTGGGCAGCCGCTGGTTGACCGGGCCCGGCGGCAGCGAGCGCAGCCGCTCCACACAGGCGTCGGCCAGGTCGAGCGAGGCCTTCACCTGGTCGAGCAGCACCTCGAACCGGGCGTGGCAGTCGCCGGCCGTGCGGGTGACGACCTTGACCGGCAGCTCGCCGTAGGCCAGGTACGGCTCGTCGCGGCGCAGGTCGAGGTCGACGCCCGACGCGCGCGCGATCGGGCCGCTGACGCCGTACTGCATGATCGTCTCGCGGTCGAGCACCCCGACGCCGCGCGTGCGCGCGATGAAGATCTCGTTGCCGTGGATGAGGCGCTCGATGTCGGGCAGCCGCCCGCGCACCTCGGCGACCGCCCGCCTCACGCGGTCCAGCCAGCCGTACGGCAGATCCTCCTTCAGGCCGCCGACCCGGTTGAACATGTAGTGCATGCGCCCGCCGGAGATCTCCTCCATGACCGCCTGCAACGTCTCGCGCTCGCGGAAGGCGTAGAACACCGGCGTGATCGCGCCGAGCTCCAGCGGATAGGAGCCGAGGAACATCAGGTGGTTGAGCACGCGGTTCAGCTCGGCGAGCAGCGTGCGGGCCCACACCGCCCGCACCGGGACCTCCATGCCCAGCATGCGCTCGACCGCGAGCACCACGCCGAGCTCGTTGGCGAACGCCGAGAGCCAGTCGTGCCGGTTGGCCAGCACGATGATCTGCCGGTAGTCGCGCACCTCGAAGAGCTTCTCGGCGCCCCGGTGCATGTATCCGATGATCGGCTCGGCGGAGGCGATGCGCTCGCCGTCCACGGTCAGCCGCAGGCGCAGGACGCCGTGGGTCGAGGGGTGCTGGGGCCCGATGTTGAGGATCATGTCCTCGGTGGCGAGCTCCTTGGCGCCGGTCCCGACCGCGACGACCCGCTCGACGCCCGTGGCGGCGCCGCCGGCTCCGGGACCTCCGCGGGTTCCGCGAGGTTCGGTCATGAACCCCATGCTGTCACGTCAGCGGCGGGAGACAAGATCTGAGAGGGCGGCGACCAGGCGGAGCACGTGCTCCTCGGTCGTGCCGATGCCGATGGACGCCCGGACGGCGCCGGTGGTGCCGTCCGCGCAGTCACCGTCGGCGGAGCGGCCCACGGCGTCCAGCAGGTGCCGGACGAAGGGGTGGGCGCAGAACTTCCCGTCGCGCACGCCGATGCCGTACTCGGCGGACAACGCCTCGGCGACCTCGCGCGCCGTCCAGCCGTCCACGACGAAGGAGACGATGCCGACGCGCGGGTGGCCGGGCCCCCACAGCGACAGCTCGTGGACGCCGTCGATGGCGGCGATGCCGTCGCGCAGCAGCGTGAGAAGGCGTTCCTCCTGCTTGACCAGGGGCGTCCAGCCGGTGGCCGACAGCGCGTCGCAGGCGGCGGCCAGCGCGATGGCGCCCAGGACGTTCGGCGTGCCGGCCTCGTGCCGCTGCTCGGGGTCGGCGCTCCACTCGGTGGACAGCGGCGCGCCCTGGCCCGCGCCTCCGGTGACGGCCTTGGAGGCGCCGCCGCCCCGCAGGTACGGTTCGGCCTCGGCGAGCCAGTCGGCCCGTCCCACCAGGGCGCCGGCGCCGAAGGGCGCGTACAGCTTGTGCCCGGAGAAGCTCACGTAGTCAAGGTCGAGCGCGGTCAGGTTGAGCCGGCGGTGCGGGACGAGCTGGGCGGCGTCCACCAGGATGCGCGCGCCGTGCCGGTGGGCGATGTGCGCGAGCGCCGCGATCGGCCACAGCTCGCCGGTGACGTTGGAGGCCGCGGTGACCACCAGCAGCGCGGGCCCGTCGATGGCCGCGAGGGCCTCGTCGGCCGCGCGCACCGCCTCGCCGGCGAAGGCGGGCGGCGCGAGCCGCACGGCGTCGGGCCAGGGGAGCAGCGAGGCGTGGTGCTCGGTTTCGAAGACCACGACGGTGGTGCCGCCGGGCAGGCAGCGGGCCAGCAGGTTCGACGCGTCCGTGGTGTTGCGGGTGAACACCACGGCGTCCCCGGGGCGGGCGCCGACGAAGGCGCGCACCGTGTGGCGGGCCTGCTCGTAGCGGGCGGTGGTCAGCTGGGAGGCGTACCCGGCGCCCCGGTGCACGCTGGAGTAGGCCGGAAGCGCGGCGGCGACGGCGGCGCTCACCGGCGCCAGACACGGCGCGCTGGCCGCGTAGTCCAGGTTGGCGTACGGCAGCAGGCGCCCGCCCTTGACCGGCACCTCCAGGTCGGCGCCGAGCACGGCGGGCGCGTCCGGACGCGCGCTCGCCCCGGGGACCAGGGATGACGTGCCGGGGACCGGCGAAAAGGCACCGGCGGCCGGCGAGAAAGTACCGGCGGCCGACGAGAAAGTACCGGAGGTCGGCGAGAAAGTACCGGAGGGCAGCGGGGAGGTGCCGGGGGGCGGCGGGGTGGTGCCGTGAACGGCGGGGGAGGAGCTCTGCAGGATGGTGAGAGCGGTCAACGCCGGCCTCCTAAGGTCATGGGACCCGGTCACGGCGTTGGTGTGACGGAGCCCGCGCTTGCCCGGCACACCTCGTGCCGGACCTGGTCCTCACCCGGGGCACCCCGCCGCGAGCGCGAGGGTTGCCGGCCAGCGAGCCGGGGCTTGACGCTGGCACTCATGACCTACCGGGACTATAACCCGGCTCCCCCGCCTGTCCGCAACCTCATGAGGCAGGGGTGACACGTTTCACGAATCGCGAACTTTGACCGTCCCTCGCGCGTTGACAGGGGACGGGCTCCCCGGGACGGGGGCCGTGACGTGACCGACGCCCGGCCCGAGGAGGCGCGATGGACTGGCTGCTCAATCCGGAGATATGGATCGGGTTCCTGACCCTCGTCGCCCTGGAGATCGTCCTGGGCATCGACAACATCATCTTCATCTCCATCCTGGCGGGGAAGCTGCCGCCGGAGCGCCGTGACCTGGCCCGCAAGGTCGGCCTGGGGCTGGCGATGGTGAGCCGGCTGGCGCTGCTGCTCGCGCTGTCGTGGGTCGTGCGGCTGACCGAGCCGCTGTTCGCGGTGTTCGGGCACGACATATCCGGGCGCGATCTGATCCTGATCCTGGGCGGGCTGTTCCTGCTCGGCAAGAGCGCCTTCGAGATCGGCGACAGCCTGGAGGGCGCCTCGGGCCACTCCGGCGGCCGGGTGGCGGCCTCGTTCACCTCGGTGATCATCCAGATCATGCTGCTGGACGTGGTCTTCTCGCTGGACTCGGTGATCACGGCCGTGGGCATGGTCGACGAGATCGGCGTCATGGTCGCCGCGGTGGTCGTGTCGGTGGTGATCATGCTGTTCGCGTCCGGCACGATCAGCGCGTTCGTGGAGAAGTACCCGAGCATCAAGATGCTGGCGCTGTCGTTCCTGCTGCTCATCGGGGTCGTGCTGATCGCCGAGGGCTTCGATCAGCACATCTCCAAGGGCTACATCTACTTCGCGATGGCGTTCTCGCTGGTGGTCGAGCTGCTCAACATCCGTGCGCGCAAGAAGGCGGGCGCCCAGCGGCCGGTGGAGCTGCACGAGCGCTACGGGGAGACCGGCGCGCCCGACGCCGCCCCGGCGCCGCCCGCCGAAGCCCGCTGACCCCGGCGGCGCTCCGTGCGGCTCGAGGGCTGTTCCGCGCGGTGCGCCGGCCACTCCCTTGGCCGGTGGCGATGCTCATCCCTGGATGGGCAGGTGAGACGTGGTGGGATATCCCGATTACCATGACGTCGTGCGCTTCGACCCGTGGAATCCGGCCTTCGTCGCCCATCCCTACGACGCCTACGGGGAGCTCCGCGACAGCCGGCCGGTCAGCTTCTTCGAGCCGACCGGCCAGTGGCTCGTGGCCCGGCACCAGGACGTCAACGCGGCGCTGCGCGACCGCAGGCTCGGCCGTTCGTACCTGCACGTCGCCTCGCACGAGGAGTTCGGCAGGCGGCCGGAGCCGGACTTCCAGGAGCCGTTCTGGCGGGTGACCCGCGGCGGGATGCTGGACGTCGAGCCGCCGGTGCACACCCGGCTGCGCCGGCTGGTCTCCAAGGCGTTCACGCCGCGCATGGTCGAGGAGCTGCGCCCGAGGGTGCGCCGCGTCGCCGGGGAGCTGGTGGACGGCTTCGTCGAGCGCGGGGGCGGCGACCTGATCGCCGAGGTGGCCGAGCCGCTGCCGGTGACGGTGATCGCCGAGATGCTCGGCGTCCCCGAGGCCGACCGGCACCTGCTGCGCCCGTGGTCGGCCGGCATGTGCGGCATGTACGAGCTCGCGCCGTCGGTCGAGGCGCAGCACACGGCGGTGCGCGCGGCGTCGGAGTTCGCCGCCTATCTGCGCGCGCTGGCCGCCGAGCGCCGAGCCCGTCCGGGCGACGACCTGATCAGCGCGCTCGCGCAGGTGGTGGACGAGGGTGATCGGCTCACCGAGGACGAGCTCGTCGGCACGTGCGTCCTGCTGCTCAACGCGGGGCACGAGGCCACCGTGAACGTCACGGGAAACGGCTGGTGGGCGCTGCTGCGCAATCCCGGCGAGCTGGAGCGGCTGCGGGACGATCTCTCGCTGCTGCCCACCGCGATCGAGGAGCTGATGCGCTACGACACCCCGCTGCAGCTGTTCGAGCGCTGGGTGCTGGAGGACGTCACCATCGGCGGGGTGGACATCCCGAAGGGCGTCGAGGTGGCCCTGCTGTTCGGCTCGGCCAACCACGACCCCGAGGTCTTCGCCGACCCGGGGCGGCTCGACATCGGCCGCCGGGACAACCCGCACATCTCGTTCGGGGCGGGCATCCACTTCTGCCTGGGCGCCCCGCTGGCGCGGGTGGAGCTGGCCGAGTCGTTCGGCGCGCTGCTGAAGGCGGCCCCGAAGATCGAGCTGGTCGAGGAGCCGGTCTGGAAGCCGAACTACGTCATCCGTGGCCTCGAGGCCCTGAACGTCTCCATCGGCTGAGCACCCGGGGATGCCGGCGTGGTGTCCACCGGCCGAGCCGGCGCGGGGGCGCCGTCAGCGTCTCCACTGGGCGAGCCAGCCGAAGCCGCCGAGTCCGGCGGGGTCGATCAGCTCGGCCTCCTCGGAGGCGCGGGCGAGCGCGCGGAGGTAACCCGCCGGGTCGGTGGTCGCCAGCGTCAGCGCGGGGCGTGCGCCGCTGACCCCGAGATCGCGCAACGCCTGTCGTTGTGTGGTCAAGGTTGTGGATATCGCCCCGGCCCGCTCGCCCGCCGCCGCGCAGGCGTCCAACGCCACGTGTGCGGTGATATCGCAGGACCCGTCGGGTATGGCGGGCACACAGGCCCCGTCGCGGTACCCCATCAGGGTGCCGTACGGCGGCCGGTTATCCACAGGGTGTGCATAATCGGCGGCCACCGCCAGGCCCCGGGTGAGCCGCCCGACGACCGACGCCCACGCCTCGTCCCGCGGGCGGCCGATCTCGGCGCGCATCCCGGCGCGGCGCAGCGGCCACCACCGCGCAAGCCACCGGGCGTCGGCCTCCTCCGGCGGCCCGCCGAGCCGCTCTTCGCCGGTCTCGGGATCGACCAGCACCAGGCGGGGCCCCTCGGGCGTCTGCTCGGCGACCTCCAGCGGGACGTTGTCGAGCCACTCGTTGGCGATCACCAGGCCGGTGACGTCCGGGGGCGGGGAGCAGGCCCAGGTGACGCGCTTGTCGAGATCGCCGGGCGGCGGCGACAGCTCGACGGCCGTGACCCGCAGCCGCTCGGCCAGCTCGGGGGCGGCGATGTCGAGGACCTGGGCCACCAGGGCGCCGTCGCCGGAGCCGACGTCCACCAGGTCGAGCTCGCGGGGATGGCCCACGGCCTGGTCGACGGTGTCGAGCAGGCGCAGCACCGCCCGCGCGAACGCGGGAGAGGCGGCGACCGACGTGCGGAAATGACCCGAGGGCCGCTCGCGGATGTAGAACCCGTCGTCGCCGTAGAGCGCCTGCTGCATGGCCTGCCGCCACGTGACCCACACGACACCGGACGTTACCAACCGCGCCGCCGCCCCATGACGCTCCCGATGACAGGCTGTGGACACGCGCCGGTAGAGCCGGTCGGGCGCCCGGTGCGAGCCGACCGTTACGCTGGCTGCTGGTCTGATCCGTCGAAGCTGAACGGGAAAGTGATGGAGACAAGCGACCGCCCCGGGCGCCTCGCGGTCGGAGTGCTCGGCGCCGGGCGAGTGGGGTCCGTCCTCGGCGCGGCGCTCGCCCAGGCGGGGCACGGCGTCGTCGCGGCCGCCGGGGTCTCCGACGCCTCGCGCCGCAGGGCTCTGGACCGCCTCGGCGTGGACATCTCCGGGCCGGAGGAGGTCATCGGCGCCGCCGACCTGGTGCTGCTCACCGTGCCCGACGACGCCCTGCCCGACCTGGTCGCGGGCCTGGCCGCCGCCGGGGTGGACCTGCGGGGCAAGATGCTCGTGCACACCAGCGGCGCGTACGGCCTGGGCGTGCTCAATCCCGCGACGGCCGCCGGCGCGCTGCCGTTCGCGCTGCACCCGGTGATGACCTTCACCGGCAGGGACGACGATCTGCGGCGCCTCACCGGCTGCTCGTTCGGCGTCACCGCCCCCGACCCGTTCCGCCCGGTGGCCGAGGCCCTGGTGATCGAGATGGGCGGCGAGCCGGTCTGGATCGCCGACGAGGACCGCCCGCTGTACCACGCGGCGCTCGCGGGGGCGGCCAACCACATGGTCACCCTGATCGCCGAGTCGCAGGAACTGCTGAAGAAGATCGGCGTCGAGCACCCGGGCCGCATGCTCGGCCCGCTGCTCGGGGCCGCCCTGGACAACGCGCTGCGCTTGGGCCTGGCCGGCCTGACCGGTCCGGTGGTGCGCGGCGACGCCGGCACGGTGCGCAAACACGTGGACGCGCTCATCCTCGCCGCGCCGGAGGCGGCGGACGCCTACGTGGCCCTCGCCCGGCTCACCGCCGACCGGGCGCTGGCCGCCGGCCTGCTCAAGCCCGAGACGGCCGAACGCCTGCTCGACGCCCTGGGAGGCAACACATGGACGTGATCGTCGTCGCCGACCGCTCAGAACTGCTCGCCGCGCGGGCCGCCCTGGGCCTGGACGGAGCGCCGGGCCGGCGCGCGGGCGGGGCGGGCACGCTGGCGCTGGTCCCGACCATGGGGGCGCTGCACGAGGGGCACCGCTCGCTGATCCGCCTGGCCCGCGAGCGCGCCGACCACGTGGCGGTCAGCGTCTTCGTCAACCCGTTGCAGTTCGGCCCGCACGAGGACTTCTCGCGCTACCCGCGCACGTTCGACGCCGACCTCGAGGTGTGCGCCGCCGAGGGCGCCGGCCTGGTGTTCGCCCCGGCGGCCGACGAGATCTACCTTCCCGACCGCCAGGTCGGCGTCTCCGCGGGGCAGATGGGCACGATCGTCGAGGGCGCCTTCCGGCCGGGCCACTTCGACGGCGTGCTCACCGTCGTGCTCAAGCTCTTCAACCTCGTGCGGCCGGACGTGGCCGTCTTCGGGCAGAAGGACGCCCAGCAACTGGCGATGATCCGCCGGATGGTGGCCGATCTGAACGTCCCGGTCGAGGTCGTCGGGGCTCCCACCGTGCGGGAGCCGGACGGGCTGGCCCTGTCCAGCCGCAACCGCTACCTGTCGCCGGCCGACCGGGCCACGGCCCTGGCGCTGTCGCGGGCGCTGCGCGAGGGCACCCGGCACACCCGGCCCAAGGACATCCTGCACGCCGCGCACGCGGTGCTGGACGAGGCCGCCCGCGCCGACCCGCCGCTGCTGCTGGACTACCTGAGCCTGGTCGACCCGGCGACGTTCACCGCCGTGGCCGAGGACCACCGGGGCGAGGCGATCCTCGCGGTCGCCGCGAAGGTGGGCACCACCCGCCTCATCGACAACGCGGTGCTCACCCTGTCCCCTGTTATGTGAGCCCCGCGTGGCGGGGGTGCGGCGGGATGCCTTATCGTCATATAGACGAAATAAGGGAGCCCCCATGACCCATCCGCCCATTCCCCGCCGGTTGACCGCGCCCGAGCCCGGCTGGACGGTCTCCGCCGATGTCGTCGTCGTCGGCTCGGGCATCGCCGGTCTGACCGTGGCGCTGCGGTACGCCGAGCTGGCCCCCGACGCGCGCGTGCTCGTCGTCACCAAAGACGTGCTGTCGGCCGGGTCCACCCGCTGGGCGCAGGGCGGCATCGCCGCCGTCCTGGACCCGGCCGACTCCTGGTCCGAGCACCTCAGCGACACGCTCATCGCCGGTGTGGGGCTGTGCGACGCCCGGGCCGTCCAGGCGCTGGTGACCGAGGGACCGGGCGCGCTGCGGCGGCTGATGGCGCACGGGGCCCGGTTCGACCGGGAGCCCGGCGGCGGGCTCCAGCTCACCCGGGAGGGCGGCCACCGCCGCGACCGCATCGTCCACGCGGGCGGGGACGCCACCGGCGCCGAGGTGCAGCGCGCCCTGGTCGAGGCGGTCCGCGCCGGCGCCGCCGAGGGCGGCCGCATCGAGATCATCGAGCACGCCCTGGTGCTCGACCTGCTCAAGGACGCCTCCGGCGCCGCCTGCGGGGTCACGCTGCACGTCATGGGCGAGGGCGCCAGGGACGGCGTCGGCGCGGTGCGCGCGGGCGCCGTCGTGCTGGCCACCGGCGGCATGGGCCAGGTGTACGCCGCCACGACCAACCCCATGGTGTCCACCGGCGACGGGGTGGCCCTGGCGTTGCGGGCCGGCGCCGTCGTCCGCGACCTGGAGTTCGTGCAGTTCCACCCGACCGTCCTTTGGCTCGGCGAGGACTCCACCGGCCAGCAGCCGCTCATCTCCGAGGCGGTGCGCGGCGAGGGCGCCGTCCTGCTCGACGAGGCCGGGGAGCGCTTCATGGTGGACGTGCACGAGCTGGCCGAGCTGGCGCCCCGCGACGTCGTCGCCAAGGCGATCATGCGCCGCATGCTGGAGAGCGGCGCGAGCCACGTGCGCCTGGACGCCCGGCACTTCGGCGAGGACAAGTGGCGCACCCGCTTCCCGACGATCTACGCGGTGTGCCTGGAGCACGGCATCGACCCGGCCCGCGAGCCCATCCCCGTCGCGCCCGCCGCGCACTACGCCAGCGGCGGCGTCCACACCGACCTGCGCGGACGCACCAGCGTCCCCGGCCTGTCCGCCTGCGGCGAGGCGGCCTGCACAGGGGTGCACGGGGCCAACCGGCTCGCCTCCAACTCCCTGCTGGAAGGGCTGGTCTTCGCCGAGCGCATCGCGGCCGACCTCGCCTCCCCGCGGCGGCGGGCCCCGGGCGAGCCGGTCGACGACGGCCGCGCCGCCGGCCTGGTGGACCCCCGGGTCCGGCCGCGGGTGCAGAGCCGCATGAGCGCCGGCGCAGGGGTGCTGCGCAGCGGGCGCAGCCTGGCGGAGGTGGGCCACGGCCTGCTGGACGCCCGCTGGACCCCGGTCGCCGTCGAGCCGTGCACCGAGGCGTGGGAGGCCACGAACCTGCTCACCGTGGCGAGCGCCGTGGTGGCGGCCGCCCGGGCCCGCGAGGAGACGCGCGGCTCGCACTGGCGGGAGGACTTCCCCGAACGCGACGACGCCTGGTGGCTGGGACATCTCGACGTGACCCTGGCCGAGGAGGGACTGACCATGAGCTATGCCGAGCACCACGACGACCGGGCGGCCGGCCTGCCGCAGCAGCTCGAGGCCGACCTGGCGGAGGCGGGCCTGGACCCGGCGCGGGTCATGGCCGTGATCGGCGCCGCCCTCGCCGAGGACCTCACCGAGGAGGGCGACGTGACGACCATCGCCACGGTCCCCGCGGACCAGGCGGCGGTGGGCGACCTGGTGGCCAGGGCCGACGGGGTGGTCGCCGGTCTCGCGGTCGCCCAGGCGGTCTTCCACGGCGCCTCCCAGGGCCGCCTGACCGTGGAGCGTCACGTCAAGGACGGCGAGCGCGTCGCGCGCGGCGACGTGCTGATGACCGTCGTCGGACCTGTGCGCGACGTGCTCACCGCCGAGCGGACCGCGCTCAACCTGCTCACCCACCTGTCGGGCATCGCCACGCTGACCCACCGCTGGGTCGAGGCGGTGAGCGGCACCGGCACGCGGGTCCGCGACAGCCGCAAGACCCTCCCCGGCCTCAGGGCGCTGGAGAAGTACGCCGTGCGGTGCGGCGGCGGGGTCAATCATCGGATGTCCCTGTCGGACGCGGCCTTGATCAAGGACAATCACGTGGTGGCGGCCGGCGGGGTCGCCGAGGCGTTCCGCGCCGTCCGGCAGGCCTATCCGGAGCTGCCGATCGAGGTGGAGGTCGACCGCCTGGACCAGATCGAGCCGGTGCTGGCCGAGGGAGCGGAGGAGATCCTGCTGGACAACTTCACCGTGGAGGAGCTGACCCGCGCCGTGGCCCTGGTGGGCGGCAGGGCCCGGCTGGAGTCCAGCGGCGGACTCCGCCTGGAATCGGCTCGTGAGGTGGCCGAAACCGGTGTTGACTACCTTGCTGTGGGGTCGCTGACCCATTCGGCGCCCGCACTGGACATCGCTTTGGACCTTCGGGGGGCTTGATGCTGCTCACGATCGACGTCGGCAACACTCACACGGTGCTCGGCCTCTTCGAGGGCGAGGAGGTCATCGAGCACTGGCGCCTGGCCACCGACGCCAGGCGCACCGCCGACGAGATCGCGGTCGTCCTGCAGGGGCTGCTCGGTCAGAGCCCCCTGCTCAAGGACGCCGACATCGGCGGCATCGCCATCTGCTCGACGGTCCCCTCCGTGCTGAACGAGATGCGCGAGATGTGCCGGCGCTACTACGGCGACGTGACCGCCGTCATCGTGGAGCCGGGCGTGCGCACCGGGGTGCCGGTGCGCATGGACAACCCCAAGGAGGTCGGCAGCGACCGCATCGTCAACGCGCTCGCCGCCGTCACGCTGTACGGGGGGCCGTGCATCATCGTCGACTTCGGCACCGCCACCTCCTTCGACGCGGTGTCGGCCAAGGGCGAGTACGTCGGCGCGGTCACCGCCCCCGGCATCGAGATCTCGGTGGACGCCCTGGCCGCCGCGGGGGCCCAGCTCCACAAGGTCGAGCTGGTGCGCCCACGCTCGGTGATCGCCAAGAACACCGTCGAAGCCCTGCAGGCGGGCATCATCTACGGTTTCGCCGGCCAGGTGGACGGCATCGTCGAGCGCATGGCGCCCGAGCTCGCGTCCGACCCCGACGACGTGACCGTCGTGGCCACCGGGTCGATGGCCGCGCTGGTGGTGAACGAGGCCCGTTCGATAGACGTCCACGAGCCCTGGCTGACGCTCATCGGGCTGCGCCTGATCTACAACCGCAACACCGCCTGAGCGCGCCCCGCGCGATCAAGCGGCGGGGAGATCCATATCGGGGACGTGGAGGGGGCGCGCGTCGAATACGACGTGGCTCGGTGATCCGCCACGGCAAATCGTGGGTGGCCGGAGTGTTACGCCCACGGGCGTGACCGGCGGAAGAAAGTCAGAAAGCGTACTGGTTTCGCAGGTCGAATTCGGCGTATAGCGTGTCGACCGTATATCTCCGAGCCGGGGCGCCCGCGAGGCGTCCCGCGTGGAACCGGGCCTCCACCAGCGCCGCGATGGTCTTCCATGGCGGATCATGCGGCCCACGGCCATGATCATCGCCGATGTCCCCCCGGACCGGGAGGTGCGGGGACATGTCACGAGTAGTTCACATATGCACTGGTATGTCAATCACAAACGTCATGGGTATCGAGGTCAGTGCTTGACGACCTTTCAACGCGGCGTTTAACGTTCCTGACGGGGCGGGCCGAAGCATTCAGTATGTTGCCGAGTTCGTCGTGGGGGAGGACACCCGATGGCGTATCCGGATCTGGTTTCCCGAGGGAATGACATTCCTTCGGGATCAGACGGTGTGGGACTGAGCGACGATGATCTTCTCTTGCTCGCCGAACTGGCCAAGGGCGTGACCGTCGACAGAGTGGGACGCAGGCTCGACGTGAGCGGCCGCACCGTACGACGCCGCCTGCGCGGCATCTGCGACCGCATAGGCGTCGCCACGGCCATCGAGGCCGTGGCCTGGGCGGCGCGGCGCCGCCTCATCTGAGGTCGCACCGTCCGAGGCAGGGGTACCTCGTCCCGGCGCGAGGCGGCGTCACCGTACCGACGGCCGCCTCGTCCGGCGTGCGCGCCGTGGCGCTAGTCGGCGATGCGCACGCCGCCGGCGAACGGGCGGTTGCCGAGCGGGACCACCCGCACGACATCGCCGGTGCGCGGTGCGTGCACCATCATGCCGCCGCCGATGTAGATGCCGACGTGGTGCAGGTCGCTGTAGAAGAAGACCAGGTCGCCGGGGCGCAGGTCCTCGCGGGAGATGTGGGTCCCCGCGGTCCACTGGTCGCCGGTGTAGTGCGGCAGGCTGATGCCGACCTTCTGGTAGGCCCACAGGACCAGGCCGGAGCAGTCGAAGGTGCTCGGCCCCGCGGCACCCCACACGTACGGCTTGAGCTGCTGCGTCAGCGCCCACTTGGCGGCCTGGGCGGCCTTGCCCTCGCCCGGGATCGGGATCTCGATCCTGGTGGCGCGGCCGTACCCGCCGGCCTGCGACAGCGCGCGCTTGAACAGGCTGCCCTCGGTCTTGGCGACCAGGCCGCGGATCTTGTCACGCTGGGAGGACAGGTCGGAGACGAGCTTCTTGACCTCGGCCTCGCGGGCCTTGGCGCCGGCCTTGGCGCGCTCGGCGGTCGCCATCGCCTTGCCGATCTGGGCGACCTCCTCGCCCTGCTGCAGCTGCAGGGCGTAGGTCGTGGCCACGCGGTCGAGGTAGGCGTCGGGGTCGCCGGACATGGCGAGGGTCAGCGGCGAGCCGAGACCGCCGGTCATGTAGGCGTCCTGGGCGTACATGCCGGCTCTGGCGCGCTTGGCCTCCAGGTCCGACTCGCTCTTGGAGAGGGTCTTCTTGGCGAGCTCGGCCGACCGCTGCGCCTGCTTGAGGCGCTCCTTCTGGCCGTTGTACTGCTCGGTGAGCGACTCGATCTGGTTGTAGAGGTGCTCGACCTGGTTCTTCAGGTCGTTGAGGCTGGGCTTGGGCTCGGCCGTCGCGGACACCAGCGGCGAGCCGAAGGTCACGGCCATCAGCGCGGCGGTCACCAGCGCGATGCGGCGGGGAAGGCGCGAGGATGCACCGGAGGCGCTCCCGAAGCGGGAATGGGCACCGCGTTCTCGCCCGCGGGCGTGCCTGCCCGCGCTCTTTCCAGGCGTGCGCCTAGGCTGCACCAAAAAGCTCCTCTCCTCGGACGCCTACCGGGTTAGCTGACGGGTTCGGGCCGGAGCAGCCCTACCGAGCACGTGACCATGGAGGATCGCGATGCCTCCCTCTCGGATTCACCCCAGGGGTGGCGGGTCGCCGGGGGACCTCCCCCGGACCCACCTTTGGGTCCCCGGTTTCCCGCCGTTCGGATGGGGCGGGAATTAGGCGGTGCGGTCGCCGCGGAACGACGACCGACATTGACGCTGGACATTAGTCCAGTTCAGGTTCCTGCTCAACCAGAACTGCGAATTCTGTTGAGGTTCCACAACCGGCGCGTCACGGAAAGATCACGCCGGTGGACGTCCCGCACCCGTTCCGAGCTGCGGTTACCCGGCCCAGGGGCAGGGGCTCGAAGAAAAGCCGCAGGTCAAAGAGCATCTCGCGCGCCACGCTCCCAGACCTTCCCGCGGCGCGCACCGACCGCGTGCGCCGGATCACGCTCCGTGATGGCGGCGCGAATTGGCAGGTATTTCGGACAGTCCGTTATCGGGGGGTCTCGGCACGGCGTCGAACGCCGCCCCGCCGGTGGGCGGATACGCTGACGCGTCATGAGGCAGGCCGCGCAGCGCCCGTCCGCCGAGGGCGCGCCCGCCGTCCGGCGGGCCCGCACCTCCGACGTGCGGACGATCAGGAAATTGGTCGACACCTACTCCGGCGACGGGCCGCGCCTGCTGCGCAAGTCGACCGTGACCCTGTACGAGGACGTCCAGGAGTTCTGGGTGGCCGAGCGAGACGGCATGGTCGTGGGCTGCGGCGCGCTCCACGTGCTCTGGGAGGATCTGGCGGAGATCCGCACGGTCGCCGTCGACGCCGGCTGCCGCGGCATGGGCATCGGCCACATGATCGTCGCGGCGCTCATCGACGCCGCCCGCCGGCTGGAGGTCCAGCGGGTCTTCTGCCTGACCTTCGAGGTCGAGTTCTTCGGCAGGCACGGTTTCGTCCCCATCCAGGGCACGCCGGTCTCCCCCGAGGTCTACGCCGAACTCCTCGACTCCTACGACGAGGGCGTCGCCGAGTTCCTCGACCTGGAGCACGTCAAGCCGAACACCCTGGGCAACACGCGGATGTTGCTGCATGTGAACCCGCGATCCTGACCTTCGGGGTGACGGAATGGAAAGGTGACTGTTGATCCCGCTGTCGCTACCTTGGCAACACCACGGCACGTGCGCCTGACAGAGGCCACGTGCGAAGCCGAAGTGAGGTGACACGGTGAGCACCGGACAGCCGCCGTACCCACGCGACGAGCCGGACGAGGGTCATTCGTCAACCGGCTCTCCGCAATATGGGCAGCAGAACCCCCCGGGCATCGATCCGGAGGTGACCGTCGTCCACCGTCCCCAGCCGGCCTCGGAGCACTCCGCCTACCCCCAGCAGGGCTATGGCCAGCAGGGAGCCTACGGCCAGCAGGCAGGGACGGGAGCCTACGGCCAGCCGGGCGCCTACGGCCAGCAGGGTGGAACCGGAGCCTACGGCCAGCCTTCCCACCCCCAGCAGGGGCAGGGCTACGGGCAGCAGCAGTACGGCCAGCACGGTCAGCAGGGCCAGCAGCAGTACGGGCAGCAGCCCCAGCAGTACGGGCAGCAGGCGTACGGCCAGCAGGGTCAGCAGGAGGCCCAGCAGGGCTACGGCCAGCAGGGCCAGTCGTCGTCCTATGGCCAGCCGCAGTACGGCCAGCAGACCGGCGGCTACGCCCAGCCGCAGGGCTACGGGCAGCAGCAGTACGGCCAGCAGGCCCAGCAGGGCCAGCAGCAGTACGGCCAGCCGGAGGCCCAGCAAAGCTACGGCCAGCAGGGCCAGTACGGCCAGCCGGAAGCCCAGCAGGGCTACGGCCAGCAGGACGCGCAGCAGGCGTACGGCCAGCAGGCCCAGTACGGGCAGCAGCAGTACGGGCAGCAGGGGTACGGCCAGCCGCAGTATGGGCAGCAGGCCGGCCACGACCAGCAGGGCTACGGGCAGCAGCACGCCCAGCAGGCGCCGCCGTACGGGGCGGCCTACGGCCAGCAGGGCTACGGCCAGCAGCAGTACGGCCAGCAGGGCTACGGCCCGGCCGGCTACCAGCAGGGCTACCCGGCCACCGGCACGCAGCCTCCGGGCGCCCCGGCCCCGCTGGCCGAGTGGTGGCAGCGCCTGGTGGCCCGCATCATCGACATCGTCATCATCGTGATCCCGTATGTGATCCTCAACGCCGTGCTGGCGGCGCTCATCGTCACCGCGCCGAGCTTCGACCCCGCGACGGGCGCGATCAGCCCGGGCGGCGGCGTGTTCCTGGCCAGCCTGCTGACGGCGATCCTGGCCGGGCTGGTCTGGGTCGGCTACGAGTTCCTGATGACCAAGCAGCGTGGCCAGACGGTCGGCAAGATCGTCATGGGCATCAAGATCGTCCCAGTGGGCGGCGGCGTCGAGGGCGGGCTCGCCTCGGACGTCGCGATCAAGCGCGCCGGCGTCCTGTGGGGCTTCGAGTTCCTCGCGTGGGTCCCGGTCGTGGGCCTGGTCACGTGGGTGTTCTACCTGGTGAACGTCCTGTGGCAGTTCTGGGACAAGCCGCTGCAGCAATGTCTGCACGACAAGGTCGCCAAGACCGTCGTCGTGAAGATCAAGTAAGCGGCGCGCGATCGGGGCCGGGGGTGATCCCCCGGCCTCGTTTGCTATATGCGACCGATCCGGCGCACACGTGGCGGCCGAATCGGCGAAAAGGTAACGGACATACCCCTACATGCGATAGGACCTTGCACGAACCGCAGCTTCCTTCGCAGTCGCGAAAGGTGACGAAATGACGGCAGAACCACCCCCCGGCGGTTACGATCCGCAGGGCCCGGGCCAGCCATACGGCAACCCCCAGGGTGGCGGCTATGGCGCCCCTCAGGGCGGCTATGGCGCTCCCCAGGGCGGCTACGACGCCCCCCAGGGGGGCTACGGTGCACCCCAGAGCGGGTACGGCGCACCCCAGGGCTACAACGCCCCCTACGGCGGCCCCCAGGGCGCGCCGCTTCCTCCCGGCGCTCCCGCGCCGCTGGCCGAGTGGTGGGAGAGGTGGGTCGCCCGGATCATCGACATGCTGATCTTCGGCGTCGTCTACTTCATCCTGAACCTCATCCTCTCCCCGATGTTCGTGCCGTCGACGGAGGAAATTCTCGCCAACCCCGGTGTGGCGGTCTCCTCCTCCTTCGTCCCCGGCCTGGTCTCGGCGATCATCGCCTACGGCGCGTACGCCGCCTATGACTACGTGCTGCATTCCAAGGACGGGCAGACCATCGGCAAGAAGGTCATGAAGATCCGCCTCGTCGGCGTCGGCGGCGCTCCGGTGGATTCGTCGGCGTTGATGAAGCGCTCGGCTATCTACCCCGGCGTGCTGGTGCTGTACGGCATTCCCTTCCTCGGCGTCCTGTCGGGCATCTTCGTCCTCGTCCTCGGCGTGCTTATCCTCACCGACAAGCCGCTACAGCAGGGCCTGCACGACAAGCTCGCGGGCACGGTTGTGGTCAAGGCTCCCCGCTGAGATCAGCTTTATTGACGGGACGGCCGCGGCGCGGCCGTCCCGTCCGTGTTTTCCGGCGGATCCGCCTTTCCCGGGCCATCCGGTAAGACGCCTGGAGAGACGGAGAATGCTGTGGAACGGTCCTTCGCGGCTTTGGCCCCCGGCCCCGCAACCCCCGCTGACCTCCTGTGGGGATAGAGTCGGACCGTGACTCCCGGATGAGCGGGCCGTGGTACAGAGCGCGGGAGTCTCGTGTGACAATTAACGTGGGAGGGGCGCTGAATGCCCACCCCGCGTGGAGCGAGGATCAATGAACGATGTATTGTCCGCGTTGATACCACCCTTGGTGGTCGCCGCGGTGGTCATCATCGCGGTCGTCAAGCTGTTCCGTTCCGAAGCGGGGGGCCGGCGTCAGGAGGCGGAGTCCTCGGAGAAGTCATCTGAGGCATCTGAGGCTTCTTCCGACTGACCGGAGGGCTCGGCGCCGCCGCTCCTCTTGTACCTGTGGGTTCCATGAGAACCTGTGGGTTCCGTGAATTGTCAGCCGGGGTTACCGGGTATATCTTTGGCTGGCGAATCGAACAATGCTCTGCGAAAGGATTGCCAGATGGCCACGCAGATCCAGAAGATACTCATCGACGACCTCGATGGTGGCGAGGCCAATGAGACTGTCACCTTCGCGATTGATGGCTCCGCTTACGAGATTGACCTGAGCGGCGACAACGCCAAGAAGCTACGCGAGGCGCTGTCGGCTTTCGTGTCCAATGCCCGCCGGGCGGAGGGCGCCGCCACCCGGGGTCGCAAGCGGGGCGGCGGCCAGCGTCCGTCCCGGGAAAAGAGCTCGGAGATCAGGGCGTGGGCGAAGGCCCACGGGATCTCCGTCAGTGAGCGCGGTCGTATTGCCTCCTCTGTGGTCGAGCAGTACGAAGCGGCACACTGACGAGCTCTTTGTGGATCACTCGGCTATGGCGGTGACCAGTCAGGAATCGCCGCCATAGCCGCATGATCGTGTTTTCCGAGCGTGATCGTCCGGGGCGCGGCCCGGGGGTACACGTAAAACGGCGATGTTAAACGTCGTTCGCTTGCGGCGTAGCGGGAACATGTGACCCCCCAACAGTAGTTGGATGGAGCGTGAACGCCCTGCTCTCGGGGAACGTCTCCTGTCTAGAGCGGTCACCGGTCGGGGCTAGCATGCGGATGCGGCGGGCCCGGATATCCCGAGCTGCCTGACCGCTCTGTGAGGAGCGACGAGATGTTCGAAAGGTTCACTGACCGCGCACGGCGGGTTGTCGTCCTGGCCCAAGAAGAGGCCCGGATGCTCAACCACAACTACATCGGCACTGAGCACATTCTTCTTGGCTTGATCCATGAGGGTGAGGGTGTTGCCGCCAAGGCTCTTGAGAGCCTCGGCATCAGTCTTGAAGGTGTGCGCCAGCAGGTCGAGGAGATCATCGGCCAGGGGCAGTCGGCGCCGTCGGGGCACATCCCGTTCACCCCGCGCGCCAAGAAGGTCCTTGAGCTGTCGCTCCGCGAGGCCTTGCAACTGGGTCACAACTACATCGGCACCGAGCACATCCTCTTGGGCCTCATCCGCGAGGGCGAGGGCGTTGCGGCTCAGGTGCTGGTGAAGCTTGGCGCAGATCTCAACAGAGTGCGCCAGCAGGTCATCCAGTTGCTCCACGGCTACCAGGGCAAGGAGCCGGCGGCGGCGGGAGGTCCCCAGGAGTCCGCCCCCTCCACCTCTCTTGTGCTGGACCAGTTCGGCCGCAACCTGACCCAGGCCGCGCGTGAGGGCAAGCTCGACCCGGTGATCGGGCGCGACAAGGAGATCGAGCGGGTGATGCAGGTCCTGTCCCGCAGGACCAAGAACAACCCCGTTCTGGTCGGCGAGCCCGGCGTCGGCAAGACCGCCGTGGTGGAGGGCCTGTCCCAGAAGATCGTCAAGGGCGAGGTGCCCGAGACGCTGAAGGACAAGCAGCTCTACACGCTCGACCTCGGCGCGCTGGTGGCCGGCTCGCGCTACCGCGGCGACTTCGAAGAGCGCCTGAAGAAGGTCCTCAAGGAGATCCGCACGCGCGGCGACATCATCCTGTTCATCGACGAGCTGCACACGCTCGTCGGCGCGGGCGCCGCCGAGGGCGCGATCGACGCCGCCAGCATCCTCAAGCCGATGCTGGCCCGCGGCGAGCTGCAGACCATCGGCGCCACGACGCTCGACGAGTACCGCAAGCACCTGGAGAAGGACGCCGCGCTCGAGCGCCGCTTCCAGCCCATCCAGGTCGCCGAGCCCTCGCTGAGCCACACGATCGAGATCCTCAAGGGCCTGCGCGACCGTTACGAGGCGCACCACCGCGTGACGATCACCGACGCGGCGCTCGTGGCGGCGGCCCAGCTCGCCGACCGCTACATCAGCGACCGCTTCCTGCCCGACAAGGCGATCGACCTCATCGACGAGGCCGGCTCGCGCATGCGCATCCGCCGCATGACCGCGCCGCCGGACCTGCGCGAGTTCGACGAGAAGATCGCCCAGGTGCGCCGCGACAAGGAGTCCGCGATCGACGCGCAGGACTTCGAGAAGGCCGCCGCCCTCCGCGACCAGGAGAAGCAGCTCCAGCTCAAGCGCGACCGCCGCGAGAAGGAGTGGAAGGCCGGCGACATGGACGTCGTCGCCGAGGTCACCGAGGAGCTCATCGCCGAGGTCCTCGCGACGGCCACCGGCATCCCGGTCTTCAAGCTCACCGAGGAGGAGTCCCAGCGGCTGCTCCGCATGGAGGACGAGCTCCACAAGCGCATCATCGGCCAGGACGACGCCATCAAGGGCCTGTCCCGGGCGATCCGCCGCACGCGTGCGGGCCTGAAGGACCCGCGCCGTCCCGGTGGCTCGTTCATCTTCGCCGGCCCGTCCGGCGTCGGTAAGACCGAGCTGTCCAAGGCGCTCGCCGAGTTCCTCTTCGGGGACGAGGACGCGCTGATCATGTTGGACATGTCCGAGTTCATGGAGAAGCACACCGTCTCGCGGCTGTTCGGCTCCCCGCCCGGCTACGTCGGGTACGAGGAGGGCGGCCAGCTCACCGAGAAGGTCCGGCGCAAGCCGTTCTCCGTGGTCCTGTTCGACGAGATCGAGAAGGCCCACCCGGACATCTTCAACTCGCTGCTGCAGATCCTGGAGGACGGTCGCCTGACCGACGCCCAGGGCCGCGTCGTGGACTTCAAGAACACCGTCATCATCATGACGACCAACCTCGGCACCCGCGACATCTCCAAGGGCATCGGGGTCGGGTTCGCCAAGAGCAACGACGTCGAGGGCAACTACGACCGGATGAAGTCCAAGGTCCAGGAGGAGCTCAAGCAGCACTTCCGGCCCGAGTTCCTCAACCGCGTCGACGACGTCGTGGTGTTCCACCAGCTCACTCCGGCCGAGATCATCAAGATCGTCGATCTGATGCTGGCCCAGGTGGACGCCCGCCTCAAGGACCGCGACATGGGTCTGGAGCTCACCGACGCCGCCAAGCAGCTGCTGGCCGACCGCGGGTACGACCCCGTGCTCGGCGCCCGGCCGCTGCGCCGCACCATCCAGCGCGAGCTGGAGGACACGCTGTCGGAGAAGATCCTCTACGGCGACCTCCGTCCCGGTCAGGTCGTCAAGATCGCGACCGAGGGCGAGGGTGACGAGGCCACGTTCACCTTCGTCGGTGAGCAGAAGGCACAGCCCGAGATCCCCGACTCCGCGGCGGCCATCGCCGAGCCGGCGAGCAGCCGCGCCGGAGCCTCCGCCCGCCCGGCGGACCGCTCGGCCTAGTGACCGCTCGGCTTCGCACCGCGCGGCCGTGATGACCACCCGGTCATGACGGCCACGCGGTCGCGCGCCGGCTTCGGGATCTGGTGACGGGCCGACCCGCCACCAGGCAGGACATCGCCGCGGGACCCCTCGTGAGACCACCTCACGGGGGGTCCTTCGCATTTCATGAGATCACTTTGACCGTATCCGCTATGACACCACCGCAAGTAGTACTACACTCCGTAGAGCGAATCGGGTCAGAGTCGTGCCCACACGGCTCACAAGATCGACCGAGTGCGGTGAGCACCGCCGAGATCCCCCCACTGGTGTAGCGGGGGATCCGCTGCCGGGAGGACGCGGCGGCGGGTGCCGGCCGGGCAGACTCGGGCGAGCCAGGGCCGGATTCCTGGCAGGGAGGGCAATGCCGCGCGCGCCGAAACGGGCGCCCCGTGGCCATGAGGCCCGACAAGCGAACGCACGTACGCCTGGGAGGCACCCGAGATGCGCCTGTGTCATGAGGACGGCACGCTCGTTCACCTGTCCTACAACGCGGGCGTACACCCCGCCGAGGACCTGGAGAACCTGATCGCCCACCTCACGCGGTACGCCGTGCCCGTGCGCAAACGGCTCGGGGTCGACCGGCTCGGCATCGGCATGTGGCTGGCCCCGGCGGTGGCCGACCACCTCGTCGCCGACCGCATCGAGCTGGTGCGGCTGCGCCGCTCGCTGGAGGAGCGCGGCCTGGAGGTCGTCAGCCTCAACGGCGCGGGCGGCCGGGGCATGGGGCAGGACACCCCGGGGCCCGACTGGGCCAAGCCCGAGCGCTACCGCTACACGATGTCCCTGGCGCGCATCCTGGCCTTCCTGCTCCCCGAGGACGTCCGCTTCGGCAGCATCTCCACGATCCCGATCGGCTGGCGGCGCGACTGGCCCGCCGACCTGCACGCCATCGCCTCGCGGCGGCTGGACCGGCTCTCCCGCGAGCTGCGCGGCCTGCACAGCGTCACCGGCAAGACCATCAGGGTCGGCTTCCAGCCCTGGCCGGGCTGCGTGCTGGAGACCACCGAGCAGGCGGTCGAGCGGGTGTGCGGCATCGACTCCGAGTACCTCGGCGTCTGCCTGGACGCCTGCCACCTGACCTGCGGCGTCGAGGAGCCCGGCGCGGCCCTGCGCGGGGTCGCGGCGGCCGGCGCCTCGGTGGTCAAGCTCGGGCACGTGCACAACCACACCGGCGAGGCCCCGGCCACCGAGTCGATCCTCACCGACACCCTGACCGCCATCCTGTCGGGCCCGGCGGCCGCCGGCGCCCACATCGAGGTGGAGGCGCACGGGCTGGCCAGCCCCGCGAAGGGCAAGGGCCCCGCCGCCCTGGTCGCCACCCTCGCCGACGAGCTCGACTGGACCCGCCGCAACCTCACCGCCCTCGGCCTCAAACTCGCCGCCTGACCTCGACCTCCAAGCCCCGCTACGGGTGGGTGGTCGAGCGACTCGGTGGTCAGGCGGGCAGGCGGTAGGCGTCGTCGGGGAGGGCCTCGGCCAGGCCGTCGGCGACCAGGCCGTCGAGGGCGCGCTCGCGCTGTACGGCGTCGTCCCAGACCACGTCCAGGGCGGCCTTGGGCACGGCGCCGTGTGCCTCCCGCAGGACGGCGAGCAGGCGTCCCCGGCACTGCCGGTCGGTGCCGGCGTAGGTCTGGCCGCGGCGCTCGGGGCCCTGGTAGGCGGGGCGGCCCGCCAGGCGCCAGGCGCAGGCGGCGGCGACCGGGCAGTCGGCGCACCGGGGCGCGCGCGCCGTGCAGACCAGCGCGCCGAGCTCCATGACCGCGACCGCCCAGCGCGGCGCGTCCAGAGGGGGGAGCAGCGACTCGGCCAGTTTGCGCTCGGCGGTCGTGGTGGCCTTCGGCGGGTACTCCTCGCCGCGTACGGCCCGGGCCAGCACCCGCCGCACGTTGGTGTCCAGCACCGCGTGGCTGCCGCCGAAGGCGAAGCTGGCGACCGCGGCGGCGGTGTAGTCGCCGACGCCGGGCAGAGCGCGCAGCGACTCGTAGCTCGACGGCACCCGCCCGCCGTGCTCGGCGGTGATCGCCCGGGCGCAGGCGTGCAGGTTGAGGGCGCGGCGCGGATATCCGAGGCGTCCCCAGTGGCGCACGGCCTCGCCGGGCGGCTCGGCGGCGAGCGCCGCGGGGGTGGGCCAGCGCCGCATCCACTCGTCCCACACCGGCAGGACGCGCACCACAGGCGTCTGCTGCAGCATGATCTCGCTCACCAGGATCGCCCACGGGCCGGCGTCCGGCCGCCGCCAGGGGAGGTCCCTGGCGTTCTCGGCGTACCAGTCGAGGATGGGGGCGTGCAGTCCGGTGGCCACGGGACCGAGCCTAACGGCCCTCCCGGGGGGCGGCGGCTCGCGCCGCCAGCGCGGGGCGATTGGGGTGGTTCGCCCGGAGTGGTGCGGTACGGGGGCCGCCCGTGTCGGCGGGTCGTTACCCACCTGAGGGTCTGAACTCACCATACTGACTGTATGGATCCGGACACGTTCCGTGGCGATGTCGGCGTCGAGGGGCCGGAGGTCTACTGGCGCCGCCGGGTGTCGGTGCTCACCGGGGCGCTGGTCGTCGTGGCCGTGGTCGCGTGGGCCTGCTCCAGCGCCTCCGGGGGCGCGGGTCCCGGCGGGCGGCCGGTGACGGCCGCGTCCAGAGATCCGAGCCGATCCCCGAGCGCGACGGCCTGGCCCACGGCGGCGGCGGTCCCGGGTTCGGCGGGGAAGACGGCCGGAGCCGGCGGGAACGAGGGAGACGCCCGGGTGGCGGGAGCGCCGCACGTCTCGCGGCCGCGCACGCCTTCGCCGAGCCCGCACCGTCCCCGCCGCCCGGGCGACCGGTGCGGCGACGCCGACCTGGTGATCAGCCTGCGCGGGCGGTCGGAGGTCTACTCCGGGGGGCGCTTCCCCAGGTTCATGCTCACCGTCGTCAACATCGGCCGGTTCGACTGCACGGTGGACGTCGGGCCCCGCAAGGTCGAGGTGCGCGTCACCTCCGGCTCCGACCGCGTGTGGTCGACCGCCGACTGCCTGAGCGGCGAGGGCGCCGACGTGCGGCGACTGTCGCGCGGGGTGCCGCACGTGCGCATGGTCGGCTGGGACCGGCGCCGCTCGGGGCCCGACTGCCGCGCGACCCGCTCGCGGGCCGGCAACGGCACCTACGTGGCGGCGGCGCGGCTGGGCGCGCTCAGAAGCCGCAAGGTCGTCTTCCACCTGCGCTGAGTGGTCCCTTCGGCGTCCCGGCCGCCGAGCCCACGCGCGGGTCAGACGTAGCGTTCGAGGATGGAGGCTTCGGCCAGGCGGGAGAGGCCCTCGCGTACGCTGCGCGCACGGGACTCGCCGACGCCGCCCACCGACTGCAGGTCGTCGGTGCTGGCCGCCAGGAGCTTCTGGAGGCCGCCGAAATGGTCCACGAGCCGGTCCACGACGCTCGCGGGCAGCCGGGGGACCTTGGCCAGCAGGCGGAACCCCCGGGGGCTCACCGGGCTTTCCAGGGCCTCGGAACCGGTGTGGCCGAGCACGTGGGCGACCGCCGTGAGGTCGAGCAGGTCGGAGGGGGACAGCAGGTCGAGCTCCGCCAGCGCCTCGCCGACCCGGTGAGGCCCGGCGGGCAGGTAGTCGCGCATGATCAGGTCGCGGTCCTCCTCGACCCCGGCGACCAGCTCGGCGAGCTGGAGCGACAGCAGCCGGCCGTCGACGCCGAGCTCGACGACGTACCCCTCGATCTCGCCGGCGATGCGGCGCACCATCTCCAGCCGCTGGACGACGGCCGTCACGTCGCGCACGGTGACGAGGTCTTCGATCTCCAGGGCCGACAGCGTGCCGGACACCTCGTCCAGACGCATCTTGTAGCGCTCGAGGGTCGCGAGCGCCTGGTTCGCCCTGGAGAGGATCGCCGCGGACTCCTCAAGGACGTAGCGGACGCCTTCGAGGTAGAGGGCGATGATGCGCATGGACTTGCTGATGGTGATGACCGGGTAGCCGGTCTGGCGCGCCACCCGCTGGGCGGTGCGGTGGCGGGTGCCGGACTCGTTGGTCGGCAGCGAGGAGTCGGGGACGAGGTGGACGGCCGCCCGCAGGATCTTGCGGCCCGCGCGGTCCAGGACGATGGCGCCGTCCATCTTGGCCAGCTCGCGCAGGCGCGTCGCGGAGAACTCCACGTCGAGGGTGAAGCCTCCCGTGCAGACCTCCTCGACCGTCTGGTCGTGGCCGAGCACGATCAGGCCGCCGGTGTGGCCACGCAGGATGCGCTCCAGGCCGTCGCGCAGCTCGGTGCCCGGAGCGAGCATCGCAAGCGTGGATCTTCGCCGTTCGTCGATCCCCTTGTTGGTGTTTGCCACAGGGCCCCCGCTGGTCGCTGACGTCGCCCAGTTTACCGGCGAAGAGGCGGCCGTACCCGGACGCCGCTTCAGGTTACGTGGGTGAGCGCGTCCCATACGTTCTCGGCTTCGGTGACGTCGAAACCTTGGGAGAAGGTGGTCGTGCGGACGGGCGGGCGGGCGACGGGCACCGGCCGCAGGGACTCCTTGCCGGCCGCGGCGATCGCGGAAGGGGCCTGGTCGAGGGAGCCGGCGGGGATCAGGGCGCGGGTGAAGCCCAGGCGGGCGGCCTCGGCGACCCGCCGGCGGACGTCCCTGACCGGGCGCAGCTCGCCGGCCAGGCCGACCTCGCCCAGCACGACGAGGCCGGCCGGCAGCGGACGGTCGCCCGCCGCGCTGGCCACGGCCAGCATCACCGCAAGGTCGACCGCGGGGTCGTTCAGGCGGATGCCGCCGACGGTCGCGGTGAACACGTCGCAACCGCTCAGCCTGGCGTTGAGCCGGCGTTCGAGCACCGCGAGGATCATCGTGACGCGGAAGGGGTCGAGGCCGGAGGACGAGCGGCGGGGCTGCTGGGCCTCGGTGGGGCCGACGAGCGCCTGCACCTCGGCGGGCAGCGGGCGGGTGCCCTCGACGGTCACGGTGACGCAGGTGCCGGGGACCGGCTCGGAGCGCCGCGAGACGAAAAGGCCGCTCGGGTCGGGCAGGCCGCGGATGCCGGCCTCGTCGAGGTCGAAGCAGCCGACCTCGTCGGTGGGGCCGAAGCGGTTCTTGATGCACCTGACCATGCGCAGCCGGGAGTGGCGGTCGCCCTCGAAGTGCAGGACGACGTCGACCAGGTGCTCGAGCACGCGGGGGCCGGCGATCGAGCCGTCCTTGGTGACGTGGCCGACCAGCACCGTGGACATGCCGCGCTCTTTGGCCAGCCGGACCAGGTTGCCGGTGACCTCGCGCACCTGGGTGACGCCGCCGGGCACGCCGGTGGCCTGGGAGGAGCCGATGGTCTGCACGGAGTCGACGATGAGCAGCCGCGGCTGGACCTTCTCGACGTGGCTGACCAGAGCGGAAAGATCGGTCTCGGCGGCGAGGTAGAGCTGGTCCTGGATGGCGCCGATGCGGTCGGCGCGCATGCGCACCTGGGCCGAGGACTCCTCGCCGGTGATGTACAGCACCGTCTCGTGGCGGGCGATGCTGGCCGCGGCCTCCAGCAGCAGAGTGGACTTGCCGATGCCCGGCTCGCCGGCGAGCAGGACGACGGCGCCCGGGACCATGCCGCCGCCGAGCACGCGGTCGAGCTCGCCGACGCCGGTGCTGCGCGCGCGGGCGAACTCGGCCTTGACCTGGCCGATGGGCACGGCGGGCGCGGTGACCGCGCCGCCCTGGACGACGTGGACCCCGGCGCGGGCGCCCTCTTCGTCGACCGTGCCCCATGCCTGGCACTCGCCGCAGCGGCCCACCCACTTGGTGGTGCGCCAGCCGCATTCGGTGCAGCGGTAGCCGGCCTTCTGCGTCTTGGTCATGCGGGGCACGTTATCGGCTGGGGCCGACAAACCTCACCGGATGCGTCTCCCGTCCCCCGGCCCCCGTCGCGTCACCACAGGTGGAGGCTCAGAACTCGCCTTCGAGGTCGGCGAGCAGGAGCCGCTTGGGCTTGGCGCCGATCACCTGGCGCACCACCTCGCCGTCCCGGTAGAGGTTCAGGGTGGGAAGCCCCAGCACCCCGTATCGGGAGGCGATCTCGGGGTGGTCGTCGAAATTGATCTTCGCCACGGTCAGCCGCTCGCCGTACTCGGCGGCGATCTCCTCCAGGATGGGGGCCACCATGCGGCACGGCGGGCACCACTCGGCCCAGAAGTCCACCAGCACGGGCTTGTCGCTGCGCAGGACCTGCTCGTCGAAGTTCTCGGCGGTCAATGTGATCATGATCGTGCTCCTCCGGTTCTCAGCGCGCATCCCGGGCACGCCTCGGCGAACTGCGCCGCCACCTCGGCGCGGCGCGCCAGCAGGGTGCGGATCTGGTCGTCTATCTCGGCGAGCTTTCGCCGGTAGACCTCGACGGACTCGGGACAGGCGTCGCCGGACCGGTTGCCGGCCCGCAGGCACTCCACGAACGGGCGGGCGTCCTCCAGCGTGAACCCGACGGTCAGCAGCGAGCGGATCTCGGTGACGAGCCTCAGGTCGGACTCGTCGTACTCCCGGTACCCGTTGGTCGCGCGCCGCGCCGCGAGCAGCCCCTGCTGCTCGTAGTAGCGCAGCGCCCGCGTGCTGACCCCCGCCCGCCTCGCCAGTTCTCCGATGCGCATCGGCCCTCCCTGATCCGCGCTCACGCTAACCCTTGACGCCAACGTCAAGGTCAAGCCCGGCAGTCCCGGCCAGGGGTCGCCGCGGGCGCGGAGGCCGGGTCAGTACAGGCGCCAGCGAAGGACGTTGGGGTAGTCGAGCTCCAGCCCGGGGGTGCGCGCGATGGCCTCCTCGGCGACGGCGGGCGCGAACTCGATGCGCAGCACCGCCTCCAGGTCGGCGCGGGAGGTGAAGACCATGCGCAGGTCGAGCTCGCGGCGCAGCCATCCCTGGCGCGACCAGAACGCCTCGACGTCCTGCGCGGAGTAGGAGGGGACCGTGCGGCTGAACCAGTCGCCGAACGCCCCGCGGGTGGCGTCCAGGTCGACCACGAACGCCGCGCCGCCCCGCCGGACCACCCGCGACAGCTCGCGCAGGCCGGGCTCGCAGCCGGGCCCGAAGAAGTAGGCCCAGCGCGCCACCGCCACGTCGACGCAGGCGTCGGGCACCGGCAGGGCCTGGGCGGTGGCCGTGCGGACCGACACGCGGTCCAGGCCGCGGCAGCGTTCGGCGGCCAGCGCGGCCAGGCTTGAGTGCGGCTCGACGCCGACGACCTTGCTCGCGGTGGCGGCGTAGCCGGGCAGGTGGTAGCCGGTGCCGCAGCCGATGTCCAGCACGACGCCGCCGGTCCACGGCCGCAGGGCCGAGATGGCGGCGTCCACCGCCCCGTCGGGGTCGACGGCGCGGTTCTCCAGTTCGTAGGTGCGGGGGGAGTTCCAGATGTTCGGGCTCGGTATGGCCCCCTCGACGATCCGCGCCATGGGGACACCGTAGACCAGGCAGGATGTCCCCCGGACCGTTGTGATCCTGCTTCCATCGCGGGTTGCGGAGCGCCACCTGGACGTGACCCGGCTTAGGCTGGCAGTTGTGACCGACGTCATCCGCGTCCCGAACGCCAAGATCGCCTTGTCCACCGCGTCGGTGTATCCGGAGCGCACTCCGGACGCCTTCGAGCTGGCCGCGCGCCTGGGATACGACGGTGTCGAGGTCATGGTCGGCGCCGACCCCGTGAGCCAGGACATCGACGTGCTCGAGCGGCTCGTCGACCACTACCAGATCCCGGTGCTGGCCGTGCACGCCCCCTGCCTGCTGGTCACCCAGCGGGTGTGGGGCCGCGACCCGTGGGCCAAGCTCGTGCGCGCCCAGAAGGCCGCCGAGCGTCTCGGCGCGCAGACCGTCGTGGTCCACCCGCCGTTCCGGTGGCAGCGCGACTACGCCCGCGACTTCGAGACGGGCCTGGCCCGCATCCGCGAGGAGACCGACGTGGTCTTCGCGGTGGAGAACATGTTCCCGCTGCGCGCCCGCGGGGCCGAGGTGGTCCCCTACTCCCCGGGCTGGAACCCGATCGACCAGGACTACCCGCAGGTCACGCTGGACCTCTCGCACACCGCCGTCTCCGGTTCCGACGCGCTGGAGATGGCCGAGAAGCTCGGCGACCGCCTGGCGCACCTCCACCTGGCCGACGGCGTCGGCACCACCAACAAGGACGAGCACCTGGTGCCGGGCAGGGGAGCGCAGCCCTGCGCGCGCATCCTCGAACGCCTGGCCACCGCCGGGTACGGCGGCCTCATCGTCCTTGAGATCAACACGCGCAAGGCGGCCGGGCGCACCGAGCGCATCGACGATCTGGCCGAGGGCCTGGCCTTCGCGCGGCTCCACTTCGCCGCCTCCTCGAACGCGTGATGGTTCCATGGGGGGCATGAGTCACAGAACGTCCGGCCACCCCCGCGGGGGGCCGAGGTGAGCGTGGCCGGCGAGGTCGGCGCGGACGGCAAACCCGTGGGCACGCGCAAGCCGGGCGCCGAGGGCACGCGCAAGCCGGGCGCCGTGGGCACGCGGAAGCCGGGTGCCGAGGCCACGGGCAAACCGGGCGCCGTGGGCACGCGGAAGCCGGGTGCCGAGGCCACGGGTAAGGCGGGCGCCGAGGGCGCGGCCTCCGGCGGCCGGCGGCCGGGCCGGCGGCGCGGCTCGGCGGACACCCGCGGCCAGATCGTGGCCGCCGCGCGCAAGATCTTCGCCGAGAAGGGGTACGACAAGGCGACGATCAGGGGCATCGCGCGCGAGGCCGAGGTCGATCCGGCCCTGGTCCACCACTACTTCGACACCAAAGAGGGCATTTTCGTCGAGGCGATGCAACTGCCGGTCGACCCGGGCACGATCATTCCCCTCATCCTCGAAGGGCCGCGCGAGGAGATCGGCGAGCGGCTGGTGCGGTTCCTGCTGACCATGACGGCCGACCCCGCCAACCGCGAGCCGATCCTGGCCATCCTGCGCAGCGCGATGACCAACGAGCAGGTGCTGGTGACCATCCGCGAGTTCATGACCATGGCGGTGTTCAACCGGGTCGTGGAGAGGCTCGGCATCTCGCCGGTGCGCATGGAGGTCGGGTTCGCGCAGATGTTTGGCGTGGTGCTGATGCGGTACGTCCTCCGGTTGGAACCGCTGGCCTCGGCCGAGATCGACGAGCTGGTGGAGATCCTGGCCCCGACGCTCCAGCGCTATCTGGGCGACGACTGACCGGCGATCGGCAGAGCATTATCCAGAGCATTGTTCTAGCATCGGGTCCACCAAGGATGTCCGGCCCCTGCGTACCGACGGTAAGTTACCGGCGAGTATCATTCGGGTTGGCCATGCCGTCACCGTGGATGACCGGTGTGTCTACGCTGGGCAGCCGACGCCATAGTTTGGAGGACCCGTGCTCCTTGTAGCGATCATCGGGCTGGTGATGACCGCCGTGGCGGTCACGCTCGCAGGTCGCCGCGTGCGCTGGCTCTACAGCCTCGCCACCAGCGGCCAGCCCGCGCCGGAGCGGGTGCGGTACGCCAAGGAGAACCTCGGCGCCGAGCTCAGGGCGCAGCTCGTCGAGGTGTTCGCCCAGCGGAAGCTGCTCAAGTGGACGCCGTCGGGCGTCGCGCACTTCGTGGTCTTCTGGGCGTTCGTGATCCTCGCCACGGTCTACCTGGAGGCGTACGGGGCGCTCATCCAGGGGGCGGTGACCGGCAGGCCCGACTTCCACATCCCGCTGGTCGGCACCTGGCCGGTCCTCGGCTTCCTCCAGGACCTCATCGCCGTCGCCTGCTTGGCCGGCCTGGCCGCCTTCGCCGTCATCCGCGTCAGGAACTCGCCGAAGAAGCTCGGGCGTGAGTCGCGCTTCTCCGGCTCCCACCTCGGCGGCGCGTGGCTCATCCTGTTCATGATCTTCAACGTGATCTGGTCGCTGTTCCTGTTCCGCGGCGCGGCGGTCAACACCGGCAACTTCCCCTACCGGTCGGGGGCCTTCGCCTCCGACGCCGCGGCCGCCCTGCTCCGCCCCCTCGGCGCGGGCGCCAACGAGCTGCTGGAGAAGGCCGGTCTGCTGCTGCACATCGGCGTCATGCTGGTGTTCCTGGTCATCGTGGTGAACTCCAAGCACCTGCACATCTTCACCGCCCCGCTGAACGTGGCGTTCTCCCGGCGCCCCGACGGCCTCGGCGCGGTGCCCGAGATGCGCAGCAACGGCAAGGCGCTCGACTTCGAGGAGGCCGACCCCGACACCGACGTCTTCGGCCGCGGCAAGATCGAGGACACCACGTGGAAGGGCTTCCTCGACTTCTACACCTGCACCGAGTGCGGCCGCTGCCAGTCGCAGTGCCCGGCGTGGAACACCGACAAGCCGCTCTCGCCCAAGATGCTGATCCTCGACCAGCGCGACCACGCCATGGCCATCGCCCCGTACCTGCTCGCCACCGAGGAGGAGCGGGCGAACCTGCCCGAGGACGTCCTGGCCCTGGCGGGCAAGCCGCTGGTCGGCGAGGAGGGCGTCATCCACCCCGACGTGCTGTGGTCGTGCACCAACTGCGGCGCGTGCGTCGAGCAGTGCCCGGTGGACATCGAGCACATCGACCACATCATCGACATGCGCCGCTACCAGGTCATGATCGAGTCGAGCTTCCCCTCCGAGGCGGGCGTCATGCTCAAGAACCTCGAGAACAAGGGCAACCCGTGGGGCGTGTCCGAGATGAAGCGCGCCGAGTGGATCGAGGAGCTGGCCGCGCGCGAGGTCGACCCGATCGAGGTCCAGGTCATCGACGAGAAGGTCCCCGACGACCTGGAGTACCTCTTCTGGGTCGGCTGCGCCGGAGCCCTGGAGGACCGCGCCAAGAAGACCACCAAGGCGGTCGCCGAGCTGCTGCACATCGCCGGGGTGAAGTTCGGCGTGCTCGGCCCGATGGAGGCCTGCACGGGCGACCCGGCCCGCCGCCTGGGCATGGAGTTCCTGTTCAACATGCTCGCACAGCAGAACATCGAGACGCTGAACGAGGCCGGGGTCAAGAAGATCGTCGCCACCTGCCCGCACTGCTTCAACACCCTGGCCAACGAATACCCGCAGCTCGGCGGCATGTTCGAGGTGGTACACCACACCCAGCTGCTGGCCAAGCTGGTCGAGGAGGGCAGGCTCACCCCGATCACCCCGATCGAGGAGAAGATCACCTACCACGACCCGTGCTTCCTCGGCCGCCACAACAAGGTGTACGCCCAGCCGCGCGACATCATGGCCAAGGTGCCGGGCGTCCAGACCCAGGAGATGCACCGCTGCAAGGACCGCGGCTTCTGCTGCGGCGCGGGCGGGGCGCGCATGTGGATGGAGGAGCGCATCGGCAAGCGCATCAACACCGAGCGGGTGGACGAGGCGCTGACCACCGACCCCGACACCGTCTCGACCGCGTGCCCGTTCTGCCTGGTCATGCTGGGCGACGCCATCAACGAGAAGAAGAACAACGGCCAGGCCAAGGAGTCCCTTGAGGTGGTCGACGTCGCGCAGCTCCTCGTCACCTCCGTGAAGGGCCGGCCGGTCACGGCCTGACGCCGCTCGACCCGGGACGTGACCTGCGGAAACGGCCCTGCCCATCCGGTGGTAGGCGGGGCCGGAAAACCTTTCTCCACATAACGGGGAAATCACGGTAACCTCAACGCGCGGGGCTCAATCGACGGGGAGGGGCTACGGTGCGCGTTGTCGTTACCGATGCCGAGGTCACCTTGGCCGACGTCCTCTCCCTCCGCGTGTCCATCGAGCACCCCCTCCCCGAGGGCACGCGGCTCGTCCTGCGCCAGCGGGGCACCGGAAGCGAGGCCAAGGTCGTGCTCGGCACGCCGGGAGCGGAGGCGCGCGACGCCTCGGTCGCGGTGTCGCTGACCCCGCTCGGCCTGGCCCCCGGCCGGTGGGACACCTACCTCGAGCACGACGGCGGCCCCGCCGACGGCGAGCCCGCCCGGCGCACCCGCATGCACTGCGTCGATCCGGGCTTCTCGCTCGACCGGCTGGACGCCTACGCGCTGAGCCGCCGCACCATGGCCTACCGCGCCTACCGCACCCTCAACGGCTACCTGGCGCTGAAGATCTCCCCCGCCGAGCCGGTCGCCGACGTGCGCGCGGTGTGGTTCCGCGAGGGCCGCTTCGAGGTCACCGGGCTGCTGGCCTACACCGGCTTCGACGACGACGACGCCCACCGCACCGCCCGTCTCGCCCTGCGCAGCACCTCCGGCCCCGACACGGCCGTGACCGCCGCCGCCACCGTGCAGGGCGTGCGTTTCCACGCGGCGCTGTCGTTGTGCGACGTGATCGCGGCCACGCCCGAGTACGAGGGGCTGTGGGCCCCGTCCCTGGAGGTGGACGGGCTGGAGACGCCGCTGCCGCTCGGGGCGCGCATCGACGATGTGGACGGCAAGCGCCGCCGCGTGCAGTATCCCGACACCAGCGTCGACGGCGTGCCGGTCCGGCCGTGCTACACCGTGGACGACGAGCTCCGTCTCGAGGTGGGCGGGTGAAGATCTGCTTTCTGGTCCCCTCCGCGTACGGCATGCGCGGCGACACGCGCGCGGTGCTCAACCTCGCGACCGAGCTGGCCGGTCGCCACGAGGTCGAGATCATCAGCGTCCGCAGGGTGCGCGAGGCGCCGTTCTTCCCGGTGGATCCGCGCATCGCGCTGCGCTGGCTGATCGACGCGCGCCCTGGGGTGCGCCATCTGCTGCCCCGCGGCCAGATGCGCACCGAGGTGGCGCTGTGGCGCACTCTGCGCGGCCTGCGCGGCGATGTGCTGGTGACCACCAGGCCCGGCCTCAGCGTCCAGGCCGCCCGGCACGTTCCCCGCGAGACCTTGCGCATCGCCCGCGAGTGGAGCCGCCCCGCGGTGCCCGCGCCCGTGCGGCGGTTCTATCCCAAGCTGGACGCCGTGGTGGCCTCCACCGAGGCGACCGGCGAAGAGATGATCCGCCTGCTGGACGGCGCCGGCGATCCGCCGGTGCTCGTCGTCCCCGACGCGCTGCCGCCGGCGCCCTGGCCGCGCTCGCGCATGGACAACCGCATCGTCTCGGCCGGCGGGCGGTGGCTGCCGGGCAAGTCGTTCGACCGGCTCATCCGCGCGTTCGCCATCGTGGCCGACAAGCGCCCCGACTGGCGGCTGCGCCTGTACGGCGGCGGCCCCGAGGAGAAGCGGTTGCGGGCGCTGGTCGGCGAGCTGAACCTGCACAACAACGTGTACTTCATGGGCACCACCCCTGATCTGCAGGGGGAGTTCGCCAAGGCGTCCATCGTGGCCGTCACCTCCCATGCCGAGACGCCGGGCATGACGGTGATCGAGGCGCTCGCCTGCGGCGTCCCGGTGGTGGGGTTCGAGGGCGCCCGGGGGTTCGGGGAGTTCGTGACCCCCGGCCGCGACAGCGTGCTGGTGCCCTCGGGCGAGGGCGAGATCGGCGCGTACGCCTCGGCGCTGCTGGCGCTGATCGACGACGAGCGCCGGCGCATGGTGCTGGCGGCGGGGGCGCGCGAGTCGGCCGCGGAGCACGCCGCGCCGGCCATCGCCGCCCGCTGGGAGTCGCTGGTGGAGGGCCTGAGAGCCCGCGTCTGAGCAGCGCGGGAGCCATACCCCGAACAGGTATCGTGGACGGTATGCATGGGTACAGCGGTGACAAGCAGGCCTATCTGACCAGGCTCCGGCGCATCGAAGGCCAGATCCGCGGGTTGCAGCGCATGGTCGAGGAGGACTCCTACTGCATCGACGTCCTCACCCAGGTGTCGGCGGCCACGCGCGCTCTGCAGGCGGTGGCGCTGGGGCTGCTGGAGGACCACATCGGGCACTGCGTGCGGGACGCCATCGACGCCGGGGGGCCCGAGGCCGACGAGAAGGTCAAGGAGGCGTCGGCGGCCATCGCCCGGCTCGTGCGCTCCTAGCCGGGCCGGCGACCGGCACGCGCCGCCGCGCAAGGCCCGCCCGGTCCAGGGTGGGGGAGACCGGCCGGAGGCGCCGCGCGCCGTCCACGCGGCCGTCCGCGGGACGGGTGAGGCTAGTGCGGCGGGTGGGCGCACGGCCCGGGTGGACTAGTCCGCGGGGGACGTGTGAGGGGGCTCGAGGGGCCCGCTCACAAAACCGTCCCGAACTCCGGGGGAGTCCGGGACCAGTTCTGAGAGCTACTTCAGTGGCTCACCGAAGTCCGCAACCCGAGCGCGTTGTCGAGCTCATCCAGCGTCAGCTCTCGCTCGCTGACAGCGACGGCGCTGAGCACCTCCGCGTAGAGCGCGATCTCGTCCAACGCGACACGGTCATGGACCCTTGAGTCCAGATAATCGTGCCCCACCGCGTCGTCCTTCCTTCCGCAGCCCACACCCTCTTCGAGGTTACGGCCGGGTGGCTTTCCACGACATGGCCCATCGGGACCATTCGTCACACCCGCCCGTGTCCCCGTGGAACCATTTCCCCGTTCCGAGATCACAATTCCGTCAAACCCGCAGATCAGGGGGCGGGGAATGATATACGCGAGGTAAGCAGGAAATAACCCTATAAACCGTTTAGATCTGGCCGACGGGATCAGGAGTGGCGTATCCATTCCGCTGAGGTCGCTGGGACGGAGGGCGCCGGGTCGTCCCGCTCGTGGATCAGGCAGGTCACCGTGGCCGAGGACGTGGGGAAGCCGCGCGGCGGCGGGGCCGTTCCGGTGACACGGCACCAGGCGAGCCCCGCGGCGTACCCGGCTCCCAGCAGAGCCGCGGCCGAGGCCCGGTCGGGCGGACGAAGCGGGGCGGGCGGCTCGCCGTCCCGCGGCCAGCAGCCCCGCAACGGGTGACCCGGATCGGTGAGCGCCGCGTGGAAGGCGCGCCGCAACTCCGGATCCAGCCACGGATAGAGCTGGGGCGCCACGCCCGGCGCCACGGCCTGGACGTCCGCGGCGAGCAGCGAGGCGGCCACCGCCCGCGGGTCGGCGCCGTGGACCTCCACGAACGACAGCGCCTCCACCAGGTCGTAGAGCATGTGGCGCAGGTGCCGGCCGGGCGAGGACTCCGCCTCCAGGGCGCCCCCGAGATGCGGCGGGCAGCGCGCGAGCCACGCCCGCCGCGCCGCCTCGGCGTCGCCCGCCGGGTGGTCCAGCCACGGCCGCGCCCGCAGCGGCTCCACCATCGCCAGCAGCGCGGCCGCGCGGGGCGCGAAGCGGGGGTCGGCGAGCAGCACGCGGGCGGTGCCCGCGAGCTGCCCGGCCACGCGCACCGCCGCGCCCGCCCCGCGCGCCAGCCGCTCGATGTAGAGGGCGGTCAGCGCCGAGAGCGGCATCGGCGGCAGCCAGCGCACCCAGTCGTCGCCCGGCAGCGGGCGGGAGAGGAACTCCCCGAACATCGACAGCAGCACCTCGTTGCCGTCGAACGCGGGGGCGTACGCGCACCACATGATCGTCCCCCACATCGCGGCGACCGGGGCCGTGACGTCGGGGTGGAACACCTCGCGCAGCGGCCCCGTGGAGAAGGGGGCCTCCTCCTCCCTGGCCGCGCCGGCGACGTCCAGCAGCGCCCGCAGGCGCTCGGTCATGTCGCGCGGCACGTCGGGGCCGACGAACGCCTGCGTGGAGCCGCGGTCGAAGGCCAGGTCGGCGGCGGAGGGCAGCAGTTCCTGCGGAACGGGCGGCGCCGGGTGGGCCGGGGTCGCGGCGGCGCGGACGCGCGGGGCGGCGGGCGGGGCCGACAGGTGCCACAGCCCGTCCTGGGCGTCGTGGCGGTGCCAGCGGGCGTGCGTCCCGAACAGCCAGCAGGCGCCGTCGGGGGTGCGCAGCAGGCGCGCGGCCATCGCCTGCGCCTGCGTGGGTGCGGGGACGTCCGCCCACCGCGGGTCGGCGACCATGGCGCGGACATCCCGCTCGATCGCCTCGAAAGGGTCCCACTGCACGGCCGCCATGCTACTGGGGGCAGGTCACGGGGACCCGAGTGTCGCACCCCGGTCCGCCCCCGGCGCGACGAGGCCGGCTCAGGCTCCGGGGGGCAGGGGGGAGGCGGCGCGGTGGCGGGCGGCCTTGGCCATGTAGGTGTCGGGCGTGCGGGCGAAGCCCGCCCGGTCGTCGTCGGTCAGCTCGCGCACGATCTTCCCCGGCACCCCGGCGACCAGCACCCCGGCGGGGATCTTCTTGCCGGGGGTGACCACGCAGCCCGCCGCGACCAGCGAGCCCGCGCCGATCGTGGCGCCGTTCAGCACGACCGCGCCGATGCCGACCAGCGCGCCCCTCTCGACGCGGGCGCCGTGCACGACGGCGCGGTGGCCGAGGCTCACGCGGTCCTCCAGCACGGCGGGCAGGCCGGGGTCGGCGTGCAGGCAGCACAGATCTTGGATGTTGCACTCGTCGCCGACCTCGATGGCCTCGGCGTCGCCGCGCAGCACCGAGCCGTACCAGACGCTGGTGCCCCGCCCGAGCCGCACGCGGCCGACCACCACGGCCGTCGGGGCGACGTAGGCCTCGGGGTGGACGGCGGGCACGGCCTCGCCGAGCGCCGCGATGTAGGGCGCGGCCGGGGAGATCCCCGGACCGGAGAGGGGACGCTCGCTCATGTCATCGATGATCTCACGTGCGGCTCGGCCGGTTTCCCGCCTTACCGGCGGCAGGCGCTCATCAGACCGCAACAGGTCAGGCGTTCGGGTTGCGGACTTGGGCAGATGGCAGGAAAGTCGTGTCCTGACGTGACGTGACCGAAGCACGACCCCCACTCGATTCAAGACCCCCAGGGCTCAGCCATGACGAACCAGCACGACAGCTTCCCCGACATGATGCACGAGGACCTCGGCTTCGAGGTGGTGATGCGTGGATACAGCCGCCGCCAGGTGCACGATCACATGGTCCGAACGCGCAACCAGATTCGTGACCTGGAGGAACGGCTGGCACGCGCCATCGATCAGGCCGAGCAGGGCCGCGTCGAGCTCGCCGAGGCCCGCCGCCGCCTGGCCGAGGCCCCGCAGGACTACGACGAGCTCGGCCAGCGGCTGAGCCAGATCCTCAAGCTCGCCGAGGAGGAGGCGATCTCCAAGCGCGAGACGGCCGACACCGAGGCCGCCAAGGTGCGCGAGGAGGCCGCGGCCGAGGCCGAGCGCATCCTCACCGCCGCCCAGGCCGAGGCCGAGCGCCGGGTGGCCGAGGCCACCAACGCCGCCGAGCGGCTGCTGGCCCAGGCAGGGTCGGACGCCGAGGAGACCCTGGGGGCCGCGCGCGCCGAGTCCGACGAGACGCTGCGCAACGCGCGGGCCGAGGCCGACCGCGCGCTCACCGCCGCGCAGCACGAGGCCGAGCGGCTGGTGTCGGAGGCGAATGCCCAGGCCGAGGCCACGCTCGGCTCGGCCAAGGCCGAGTCCGAGGCCACGCTGAAGGCCGCGCGCGAGCGGGCGGCGTCGCTGGACGAGCACACCGGCACGAGGGTGACCTTCCTCACCGACACCCACACCGAGGTCATGCGCCGGCTCAACGAGATGGGCTCGGTGCTGACCGACCTGCTGCGGCGAGAGGGGAACGCGGGGGCGCTGATCGACGAGGCCGCCGTGCTGCCGCCCGCGCCGTCGGTGGGCTCGGCCGAGGACCTCCACCAGAGCGGGGCCCCGGCCGCCGAGGAGATCGACGCGGTCCGCGTCGTCCTGGACGACGCCGACGGTCCCGACGGCCCCGCGCGGCCGGGCGGCGCCGCCGAGGGTGAGGACGCCCCAGCGGGCCACGAGAGCGCGCAGGACGGCTCCGAGGGCGCCGGCGAGCATGACAAGGGCGACGAGCGTCACGGGCGCGACGAGGGCGGCCTGGGCGCCGAGCAGGGCCCGGCGGCCGAGCAGGGCCCCCGGGACGTCTTCGCGTCGCACTCGGGCCCGCAGGACGCCTTCGCTCCGCACGGCGGCTCGCGCGGCGGCCTCGCCGGGCACCGCGGCGACGATCAGCCGGAGGACGCCGTGTTCGGGCGCCCGGTCTTCGACGCCGACGGCGGCGTCCGGGACGCTCAGCAGAGCGTCCAGGTCGCGGCGGGGGACGATGACGCGCACGACGCCCGGCGCGGCAACGACCACGAGACCCCGAAGGGCCGCATCCGCGGCTTCTTCGAGGACTCCGACGTCCACTCCGGCGGCGGTCACCAGCGCTGAGATGGCGGAAACCTCCGCCCTCGATCGTCACCAGCGCTGAGGTGGCGGAAACCTCCGCCCCCGATCGGGTCGGAGGTTTCCGCTTCCCTCATGCCGGCGCCCGCCGATCAGCTCTCCTGGTCGGCGGCGCCGGCGGCCGTGCCCGGGTCCCCCTCGCCGGGGGCCCCGGGCGGTCCTGATCCCCACGCCGGGGAGGCGCCGGGCTCGCCGGTCCCTCCCTGGCCGGTGGTGGCCCGCGTCGGTCCCGCCTCGCCGGTGAGGCCGGACCGCTGGTCGAAGCCGGGGATGAGCCGGCGCTGTTCGAGCAGGCGCTCGCGCAGGCCGGCGGGGTCGTCGGCGTCGATGGTCATCGCGCCACCCGCGTCGCGTTCATGTTCGGTGAGCAGGTGGTGCCGGGTGGCCCACCACCTTCCCGCGTCGCTCCTCCAGATCGTCCAGTCGGGGAACTCCCGGGCGATTTCGGCGAGGTGCCGGTCGAACGACATCCCGTCCACCCTTCCCGCGGCGAGGGGCCAGGTCGGTACCTTTCCCCTTCACGTTGCGGGACATCTCTAGAGAAATCAATGTTCGGGTGGGACAGGTCAACCTAACGCTTGACATTTCCCCTTGACTCAGGCGTCGAAGTCGTACTGAAGTACGTACGACGCGGCGTCCATGATCATGGTGTTGAGCTCCACAGCCGCGCCTCCGGCGGCGTACGCGGTCCGGCAGACGACGATCACCGGCGTCCCGGCGGACAGGGAGAGGCGGGCCGCCTCCTCCGGCGCGGGCATCCGGGCGCGCACCTCCTCGGTGAAGTGCACCGGCGCGTGCCCGAGGTCGCGCAGCCGCGCGTAGACCCCGCCCGGACCGGTGTCCGGCTCCGTGATCGCCGACCCGGCGACCAGCTCGGCCGGAAAGCAGGAGGCCGCGAGCTGCACCGGCCGGCCGTCGACGGAGTAGCGCCGTCGCCGCACCCAGACCTCGTCGCAGCCGAGCGCCCGCGCGGCGTCCTCGTCCGCCGTCTCACGGGCGACCAGCAGGTCGTCCACCGCGTACGGCCGGCCGCCGGCGTCGCCGTCCCAGATGGCCCGGCCCGTCCCCCACTGCTCGCGGGACAGCCGGCGCGAGCCGTGCCTGCGGATCGGCCGGAACTGCCGCACGTACACCCCCGAGCCCCGGCGCGGCACGGCCACGCCCTCGTTGATGAGCACCGACAGCGCCTGCCGTGCCGTCGCGCGGGCGATGCCGTACTCGGCCATGAGGGCGTTCTCGCCCGGTAGGCGATCCCCATCGCGCAACTCGCCCGCCTGGATCGCCTGGCGCAGGCGATCGGCGATGCGGCGATAGATCGGGGGGTCGTGAGGTACCGGGGATTGCATCACGCTCTATCACCCTCAGTCACCAACGCGGTCCGCGTCTCCAGAGAACTTGCCCCGCCTTGTCCACGATCGCACAGATACTCAGGTTGGTCCCGTGCTTCTTTTGAGCGAATCGTGCCCGTGTGGTGATCTCCGGGGTCTTTCGTGCCTCGTTTACCGTGGACCGGTCCCGGCCGCCGTCCGGCCGGCCCGCCACGGCCGCGTCGCCAGCGCGGCCAGCACGGCGCCCGCGGTGTTGAGCAGGACGTCGTCGGCGGAGGAGACCCGGCCGAGGCGCAGGCCGTACTGCAGTGCCTCGACGGTGAGCGACAGCGCGGCGGCGAGCAGGCCGATCCGCCAGAGGGGGGCGAAGCGCGCCGAGCGGATCGGCAGCAGGGCGCCGAGCGCGGCGAACACCAGCAGATTGCCGCCGACCTGCGCGAACATCGCTCCGAACGGCCCGCGCGCCAACTCGGCGAGATCGTGCAGCGGCACCAGGCTGACGCCCGGAGCGGTGCCAGGGGTGAGGATCATCCACACCCAGGGGAGGGTCCCGGCGACGATGAACACATCGGCGTAGGCCGTCCGCGCGGGGTGGGGATGCCCCTGACGCGCCCGCCGGCGGGCGAGCAGGTGAGCCGCGGCGACGGCGGCAGGCAGCAATACAAGTGTGGCTACTACGACATATCTCCAAAGCTGCCATTCGAGCCGCATGAGGGCCATTTTCGCGGATGGCCCGCCGCGGTGGGCACCTGATCAAGGGCGCGGCGGGCGGGCCTGGGTAACAGGAAGGTGGCTCAGGAGCAAGGGACGCGCGCCCGCACTCCGGCCGTGCGAGGCCCCGCGGGCGTCACGCAGGGTGACCCGCCGGGGGTCACCCAAGGTGAGACGCGGGCGCGGCGGAGGCGTCGCCGGGCATATTGACAGCGGCTCACCCGGGACGCAGTCTGTTGCGCATAGCGAGTTCCGTTCCGTCATCATCAACTTCAGGGGTGACCGCGGTGATTCCCGCCTGCCCCCTCGCGGCGCCGTCGCGGGGCGAGGCCCACCGGCTCGACATCGGCCCAGCGGCAGCGGCCCGGCGGACGGGGAGCGGCGCGTGACCACCCCCAGCCTGCTGGCCACCCTGCCCGGCCGCTTCTACACCGACCAGGACGTCTTCGCCCTGGAGCAGCGCCGGATCTTCGAGACGATGTGGTTCTGCGCGGCCCGCGCCGACGACCTGGACGGGCCCGGGGCCTTCCGCACGGTGCAGGTGGGGCGCGAGAGCGTCATCGTCAGCCGCGCCAAGGACGGATCGGCGCGCGCGTTCCTGAACGTCTGCCGGCACCGCGGCGCCCGGCTGTGCACCGAGGAGTCCGGCCGGGTCCGCCGGGCCTTCCAGTGCCCCTACCACGCCTGGGCCTACGACCTGGACGGCACGTTGATCGCCGCCCCGAACCTCAGCACGATGCCCGACATCGACCGCGTCGAGTACGGCCTGGTCACGGCGCACGTGCGCGAATGGCTCGGATACGTGTGGGTGTGCCTGGCCGACGAGCCGCCCTCCTTCGAGCAGGACGTCCTCGGCGCGGTGGTGACCCGGCTCGGCGACCTGGCCTCGATCGAGAACTACGGGGTGGAGAAGCTGAAGGTCGGCCGCAGGATCGTCTACGACGTCCGGGCCAACTGGAAGCTCATCGTCGAGAACTTCATGGAGTGCTACCACTGCGCGACCATCCACCCCGAGCTGACCGCGGTGCTGCCGGAGTTCGCCGACGGGTACGCCGCCCAGTACTTCGTGGGCCACGGCGCCGCGTTCGGCGGCGGCGTCGAGGGGTTCACGGTGGACGGCTCGCCGGGGGTCGACCGCATTCCGACGGTGAGCCGGGAGCAGGACCGCCGCTACTACGCGATCACCATCAGGCCGCAGGTGTTCGTCAACCTCGTCCCCGACCACGCCATCGTGCACCGCATGTTCCCGCTGGCCGCCGACCGCACGGTGGTGGAGTGCGACTGGCTGTTCCTGCCGGAGGTCGTGGCCGGCGGCCGGGACATCGGGCCGTCGGTCGAGCTGTTCCACAAGGTCAACGTGCAGGACTTCGACGCGTGCGAGCGCTGCCAGCCGGCGATGGGCTCGCGGGCCTACGCGCGCGGCGGCGTCCTGGTGCCGAGCGAGCACCACATCGCCGAGTTCCACCAGTGGGTCGCCGGGCGCCTCGAGCCGCCGGGCCGGCCCGCCGGGTAGGCCCGGGGCGCCTGGGAGATGCCGAGTCTGGCCGCGTCACCGGACGAGCCGAGCGGGGCCGGCCCGGGTCAGCCGGAGTAGCCGAGCCGGTGGCTGATGTCGGCCGCGCCGCCGACCAGCACCGGGGCCACCTCGTGCATGCGCTCCTCGCTGAACCGGTAGGCGGGCCCGGACGCGCTGACCGCCGCCACGACCTCCCCGTCATAGGAGCGGACGGCGGCGGCCATGGCGTTCAGCCCGATCTCGTACTCCTCCACGGTGACGGCGTACCCGCGCGTCCTGGCCTCGGCGAGCTGGGGCAGCAGCTCGTCGGCCGAGGTGATGGTGGCGGGGGTGTAGCGCGCCAGGCCCGCCGCCGCCAGCAGCCGGTCGCGGTGGCGCTGGTCGAGGTGGGCGAGCAGCATCTTGCCGCTGGAGGTGGCGTGCAGGGGGGTGAGCTGGCCGACCCAGTTGTAGGCGGTGACCGCCGACGGGCCGCGCACCTGGTCGAGGTTGACCGCGTAGTGGGAGCGCACGACGGCGATGTTGACGGTCTCGCCGATCTCCTCGGCCAGGCGGCGGCAGACGGGGCGTCCCTGCTGGGTGAGGTCGAGCCGGGAGGCGACGCCGCCGGCCAGGCGGATGACGCCGAAGCTCAGGCGGTACTTGCCGCGGTCCTCGGCCTGTTCGACGAGGTTCCTGGCCTCCAGGGCGCCGAGCAGCCGGAAGGCGGTGGACTTGTGGACACCGATCTCGGCGGCGATCTCGCTGACGCCGGCCTCGCCGCGCTGGGAGAGGATCTCCAGCACGCTGATGGCCCGGTCGACCGACTGCACGCCGGCCGAGGATTCGTTGCCCATAGCCCCGGACTGTAGGGGGTCGGCGTACCGCCGTCCATTTACGCCGCCGCCCGACGATGGTTGCGCAGGCCGCAACCTTATGCGTCAATCGCTACAACGCAACGCGCGCCATTTCTCCGCATATGCCGGGATATTGGCGCTGAGAGCGAGACGAGGGCTTACATGTACGACTTCGTCATCGTCGGTGGTGGCTCGGCCGGATGCGTTCTCGCGAACCGGTTGTCCGCCGACCCGTCCGTCCGGGTGCTGGTCCTGGAAGCCGGACGCTCCGACTTCCCCTGGGACGTCTTCATCCACATGCCCGCCGCGCTGATGTTCCCCATCGGCAGCCGGTTCTACGACTGGAAGTACGAGTCCGAGCCCGAGCCCCACCTGAACGGCCGCCGCGTCTACCACGCGCGCGGCAAGGTGCTGGGCGGGTCGAGCAGCATCAACGGCATGATCTTCCAGCGCGGCAACCCGCTGGACTACGAGCGCTGGGCGGCCGACCCCGGAATGGAGACCTGGGACCACGCCCACTGCCTGCCCTACTTCAAGCGCATGGAGAACTGCACCGCCGACCCCGGCACGGCCTTCCGCGGCCATGACGGGCCGTTGGCGCTGGAGCGCGGCCCGGCGGACGGCCCGCTGTTCACCGCCTTCTTCGAGGCCGCGCGGCAGGCCGGGTACCCGCTCACCGACGACGTGAACGGCTACCGCCAGGAGGGCTTCGCGCCGTTCGACCGCAACATCCGCCGCGGGCGCCGCCTGTCGGCCGCGCGGGCGTACCTGCACCCGGTGAAACGGCGCCCCAACCTGACGGTCAGGACCCGGGCCCTGGTCACCCGCGTGCTGTTCGAGGGCGGGCGCGCGGTCGGCGTGGAGTGCGACGGGCGCACCGTGCGGGCCGGCGAGGTGATCCTGTGCGGCGGCGCCATCAACACCCCGCAGTTGCTCCAGCTCTCCGGCGTGGGCGACGCCGGCGAACTGCGGGCCGCGGGCGTGCGGCCCGTCCACGACCTGCCCGGCGTGGGGGAGAACCTCCAGGACCACCTGGAGGTCTACGTCCAGTACGGCTGCCGGCGGCCGGTGTCGATGCAGCCGGCGATGAAGTGGCGCAACCGGCCGTGGATCGGCGCGCGGTGGCTGTTCCTGCGCAGCGGACCGGGCGCCACCAACCACTTCGAGGCGGGCGGCTTCGTCCGGGGCAACGACGAGGTGGCCTACCCCAACCTGATGTTCCACTTCCTGCCGGTCGCGGTGCGCTACGACGGCTCCGCCCCGGCCGGCGGCCACGGCTACCAGGTGCACATCGGGCCCATGTACTCCGACGCGCGCGGCTCGGTGAAGATCAAGAGCCCCGACCCCCGGGTGCGGCCGGCGCTGCGCTTCAACTACCTGTCCACCGGCCAGGACCGCCGTGAGTGGGTCGAGGCCGTCCGGGTGGCCAGGGACATCCTCAACCAGCCGGCCATGGAGGAGTTCAACGCGGGCGAGCTGTCGCCGGGGCCGTCCGTGCGCACCGACCAGGAGATCCTCGACTGGGTCGCGCGCGACGCCGAGACCGCTCTGCACCCCTCCTGCACCGCCCGCATGGGCGTCGGGGAGGGCGCCGTGGTGGACCCGCTGAGCATGCGGGTGCACGGCCTGGAAGGACTGCGGGTCGTGGACGCCTCGGTGATGCCGTACGTGACCAACGGCAACATCTACGCGCCGGTCATGATGGTCGCCGAGAAGGCCGCCGACCTCGTGCTCGGCAACACGCCCCTGCCGCCGGAGCGGGTGGAGTTCTACCGGCACCCCGGCCGCGCCGGCGCGCCGCCCGGTCCCGCGCCCGCTCCGTCCGGATGACCAGGGCCCGATGACCAGCGCCGGGTGACCAGCGCCGGGTGACCAGCGCCGGGGTGACCAGCGCCGGGCCGGAACTCACGCGCGCGGCCGGGTGGAGGTGCGTTTTCCGGTCGCCAAGCGAAACGCGGCAAGCCTTGACCGGGGCGCGTACGGGAGGGACGATCTGTTCCTCGTTGAGCATTCTGATGCGCGATACGCAACCAGATACGCGAACGGAGAGGTCCGTGCCGGAGCCCTGTTCCGCCGTCCGTCCCCGGAAGCCGGCCCCCGCCCCTCGAACCGCGAGGTGACCATGACCGCGACGTCGCAGGCCGAGCCCTCCCCGCCCCCGGAGGCGGTGACCCTCGACGTGCGCGGCCTGTGGAAGGTCTTCGGCCCGCGGGCCGGCCGGGTGGCGGGCACGCCGCTCGCCGAGCTGTCGCGGGCGGAGCTCAAGGAGCGCACCGGCTGCGTCGCCGCGGTGCGCGACGTCTCCTTCTCCGTGCGGCGCGGCGAGGTCTTCGTCGTCATGGGCCTGTCCGGCTCGGGCAAGTCGACGCTGGTGCGCTGCCTTACCCGGCTGGTCGAGCCGACCGCCGGCGAGGTGCTGCTGGACGGGCGGGACATCCGCAAGGCCGGCGACCGGGAGCTGCGCGAGCTGCGCCGCCACCGGTTCGCCATGGTGTTCCAGCACTTCGGCCTGCTGCCGCACCGCCGGGTGCTGGACAACATCGCCTACGGCCTGGAGATCCAGGGCCAGGGCAGGCAGGGGCGCTACGCGCGCGCGACGCGGATGCTGGAGCTGGTCGGGCTGGCCGGGTACGGCGAGTCCTACCCCGACCAGCTCTCCGGCGGCATGCAACAGCGCGTGGGCCTGGCCCGCGCCCTCGCGGTGGACCCCGAGGTGCTGTTCTTCGACGAGCCGTTCTCGGCCCTCGACCCGCTGATCCGCCGCGACATGCAGAACGAGGTCGTCCGCCTGCACCGCGAGGTGGGCAAGACGATGATCTTCATCACCCACGACCTGAGCGAGGCGCTCAAGCTCGGCGACCGCATCCTGGTCATGCGCGACGGCGAGATCGTCCAGATCGGCACCCCGGACGAGGTGGTCGGGGCGCCCGCCGACGACTACGTCCGCGAGTTCGTGCGGGACGTGTCCCGCGCCGACGTGCTCACCCTGCGCTGGATCATGCGCCCGCCCGAGGACGGCGACGCGCTGGACGGCCCCGAGCTCGGGCCGGACGTCGTCATCAAGGACGCCGTGCGCACCGTCCTGCGCGCCGACCGGCCCGTGCGGGTCGTCCAGGACGGGGCGCTGCTCGGCCTGGTCGGCGGCGCCGAGATGCTGGAGGTGATCGCCGGATGAGCGCCGGCGAGGTGACCGCGCGATGACCGCGACCACGGCGCCCCGCCGCCGGCCGGCGTGGTCACGGCCGTACCTGCTGCTCGGCATCCTGGCCGTCTGGGTGGCGCTGTGGGCCGCCTTCCGCGGGCAGGCCACCCTTCCGCTGGACGGGGCCGAGCTCACCCCGCTGCACGTGCGCATCGGCCGGATCGCCGAGGCCGTCGACAACGGCCGTAACGAGAGCCCGCTGTTCCTCTACTTCGTCAACTACGTGCGGTTGTTCATCGACGACCTGGTCACCTTCGTTCAGGCGCTGATCAGCCGGCCTTCCTTCGGCCGCCCGGTGCCGGTGGTCGGCTGGCTCGGCGTCACCGGCATCGCCGGGGCGCTCACCCTGCTCTACGGCAACCTCCGGGTGGCGGCGCTGACCGTCGCCGGGTTCGTCTCCTTCGGGCTGCTCGGCCTGTGGGAGGAGAGCATGGACACGCTGGCGCTGACGCTGGCCGCCGTCCTGCTGTCGCTGGCCGCGGGCATCCCCCTCGGCGTCTGGGCCGGGCTGAGCGACCGGTTCGACCGCCTGGTCACCCCGGTACTGGACTTCATGCAGACCATGCCGACCTTCGTGTACCTGGCGCCGCTGACGCTGTTCTTCCTGATCGGGCCGGCCAGCGCCACCGTGGCCACGATGATCTACGCGATCCCGCCGGCGATCAGGATCACCTCGCACGCGATCAGGCAGGTGCCCCGCGAGAGCGTCGAGGCCGGTGTCTCGCTCGGCTCGACGTCCTGGCAGCTGCTGGCCAAGGTGCGGCTGCCACTGGCCAAGCGCACCATCATCGTCGGGGTCAACCAGACCGTCATGGCCGCGCTGTCCATGGTCACGATCGCCGCGCTCATCGACGCGCCCGGCCTGGGCAAGACGGTGCTCAAGGCGCTGGAGACGCTGGACGTCGGCACGTCGTTCAACGCCGGCCTGGCCATCGTGGTCATGGCCATCGTGCTGGACCGCGGCGTCTCGGCGGCCGGGCGCCGCGTCGAGGCGGCCCGCCGCGCCGGGCGCGCCCGCCGGCCGCTGTGGCGCAGACTCCAGGTGGCGGCCGTCGTCGCCGTCACCGCCGTGCTGGTCTACCTCTCGCACGTCTACGTGTGGGCGGCGGAGTTCCCCGGCGAGGCCGACCTCGGCTCCTACGTCCGCCGGGGCGCCGACGCCGCCGGCCGGTGGGCGCAGGCCGACCTGTACGCCACCACCAACGGCCTGAAGAACCTGATCACCTACAGCCTGCTGAACCCGTTCGAGGCGGTGCTCACCGGGTCGCCGTGGTGGCTGGTGCTGCTGGTGGTCACCGCGGTCGCGCTGGTGGTCGCCACCCCGCGCGTCGCACTCGTGTGCGCCGCCTGCCTGGCCCTGCTGGTGGCGCTCGGCCTGTGGCAGGACGCGATGGTGACGCTGGCCTCCACGCTGGTCGCCACCGTGCTGGTGATGGCGCTGGGCATCGTGGTGGGCGTGTGGATCGGCCGGGACGACCGCGCCGACCGGGTGATGCGCCCGCTGCTGGACGCCGGCCAGACCATGCCCGCGTTCGTGTACCTGGTGCCGATCCTCGGGCTGTTCGGCGCGACCCGGTTCACGGCGATCATCGCCGCGGTGGTGTACGCCGCGCCCGTGGCGATCAAGCTGGTCGCCGACGGCGTCCGGGGAGTCCCCGCCGGGGCGGTGGAGGCCGCGACGGCCGCCGGGTCGAGCACGTGGCAGATCATCTCCAAGGTGCAGGTGCCGATGGCGCGCGGCGCGGTCGCCCTGGCCGCGAGCCAGGGCCTGTGCTACGTCCTGGCCATGGTCGTGGTCGGCGGCCTGGTCGGCGCGGGCGCGCTCGGCTACGACGTCGTGTCGGGGTTCTCGCAGCTCCAGCTGCGCGGCAAGGGCCTGGCCGCGGGCCTGGCCATCGTCGTGCTCGGCACCATGCTCGCCGCGATCACCAAGGGGTCGCGGCGTCGGGGAGTTCACCAGCCGCCCGTCACGGGTGCACGGCGGCCGCTCCGCGCGGCCCTGCGATCAGGAGGACCCTGGTGAGTGTTTCGGTTTGCGGATCCGGGCGGCCGAAGGCGGCCCTGCTGCTGGCGGCGGCCGGCCTGCTCGTCTCCGCGTGCGGCGGGGCGAAGGTCGGCGAGGCCCCGGCGGCCTCGGGGGAGGCCGCCGCCCCGGCGAAGAAGGCGTGCGGCGCCGTCAACCTCGCGATCAACCCCTGGGTCGGGTACGAGGCCAACGCGGCCGTGATCGCCTACGTGGCCGAGAAGGAGCTCGGCTGCCAGGTCACCAAGAAGGACCTCAAGGAGGAGGTCGCCTGGCAGGGCTTCGCGACCGGCGAGGTCGACGCGATCGTGGAGAACTGGGGCCACGACGACCTGAAGAAGAAGTACATCGAGGACCAGAAGGTCGCCGTCGAGGCCGGCCCGACCGGCAACAAGGGCGTCATCGGCTGGTACGTGCCGCCGTGGATGGCCCAGAAGTATCCCGGCATCACCGACTACAAGAACCTGGACAAGTACGCCGGCCTGTTCACGACCTCGGAGTCCGGCGGCAAGGGGCAGCTGCTCGACGGCGACCCCTCGTTCGTCACCAACGACGCCGCGCTGGTGAAGAACCTGCATCTGAACTACAAGGTTGTCTACGCGGGCAGCGAGGCGGCGCTCATCACCGGGTTCCGGCAGGCCGAGGCGCAGCAGAAGCCCATGCTCGGCTACTTCTACGAGCCGCAGTGGTTCCTGTCGGAGGTCAAGCTCGTCAAGGTGAACCTGCCGCCCTACACCGACGGCTGCGACGCCGACGCCGCCAAGGTGGCCTGCGACTACCCGCCGTACGAGCTCGACAAGATCGTGAGCAAGAGGTTCGCCGAGTCGGGCGGCCCGGCCTACGAGCTGGTGAAGAACTTCACCTGGACCAACGACGACCAGAACCTCGTGGCCAAGTACATCTCCGAGGACAAGATGTCCGCCGAGGACGCCGCGAAGAAGTGGGTCGCCGACAACCCCGCCAAGGTGAAGGCCTGGCTGCCGACCGGCTGACCCGCTCTTGACACCCCCCAGGCCGCCGGTCACGCTTGTTGCGGAATGCGCATTCGATCTCGGCATGCGCAACAGAGGAGCGGCGTATGGCAGGCCCGCGGGTCGTGGTCATCGGAGCCGGTGTGGTGGGCGCGGCCCTGGCCGACGAGCTGTCCACGCGCGGCTGGGACGACATTACCGTGGTCGACCAGGGAGCGCTCCCGGCCGCCGGCGGGTCCAGCTCCCACGCGCCCGGCCTGGTGTTCCAGACCAACCCGTCCAAGACCATGACCGAGATGGCCCGCTACACCGTCGAGAAGCTGCTGGCGCTCGGCTGCTTCCTCCAGGTGGGCGGGCTGGAGGTGGCCACCACCCCCGCACGCCTCGCCGACCTGCGCAGGCGGCACGGCTGGGCCGCCTCCTGGGGCCTCGAAGCCCGCCTGCTCACCCCCGAGGAGTGCCTGCGGCGCCACTCGCTGCTCGACCCCGGCCGGGTGCTGGGCGGCCTGTACGTCCCGACCGACGGCATCGCCAAGGCCGTCCCCGCCGTCGAGGCGCAGCTCGCCCGCGCCCGCGAGCGCGGCGTGCGCGTCCTGGACCGGCACGAGGTGCTCGACGTGCGCGCCGAGGACGGCCGGGTGAGCGCCGTGCTCACCGACCGGGGCGAGATCCCCGCCGACGTCGTCGTGTGCTGCGCGGGCATCTGGGGCCCCAAGGTGGCCGCCATGGCCGGCATGACGCTGCCGCTCACCCCGCTCGCCCACCAGCTCGCCTGGACCGGCCCGGTCCCCGCCCTCGCCGCGAGCGAGGTGGACCGGCCGTCCAGGGAGGCGACCCGCCCGATCCTGCGCCACCAGGACGCCGACCTGTACTACCGCGAGCGGCACGACCGGCTCGCCGTCGGCTACTACGGCCACCGCCCGATGCCCGTGCGCCCCGAGGACATCCCCGCCGTCGCCGCCGCCGGGGTGATGCCCTCGGTGACCCCCTTCACCCCCGCCGACTTCGCCCCCGCGTGGGAGGAGACCCGCGCGCTGCTCCCCGCGACCCGCGAGGCCGAGATCGAGCGGGGCATCAACGGGCTGTTCTCCTTCACCACCGACAACATGCCGCTGCTCGGCGAGTCGGCCGAGGTCAAGGGCTTCTGGGTGGCCGAGGCCGTCTGGGTCACCCACTCGGCGGGCGTGGCCCGCGCCATGGCCGAATGGCTGGTCGACGGGCACTGCTCGTCGTTCGACCTGCACGAGTGCGACGTCAACCGGTTCGAGCCGCACCAACTGGCCCCCGAGTACGTCCTCACCCGCGACTGCCAGAACTTCGTCGAGGTGTACGACATCATCCACCCCCTCCAGCCGCCGGAGAACCTGCGCCCGCTGCGGGTCAGCCCCTTCCACGCGCGGCAGCGCGAGCTGGGAGCGGTCCCGCTGGAGGCCGCGGGGTGGGAGCGCCCGCAGTGGTACGCCGCCAACGCCGCACTGGCGGGGGTCGGCGACATCCCGCGGCCCGGTGACTGGGCGGCCCGCTACTGGTCCCCGATCGTGGGCGCCGAGGCCCTGGCGTCCCGGCAGGGCGTGGCGCTGTACGACATGACCGCGCTCAAACGGCTGGAGGTCGCCGGCCCCGGCGCCGCGGCGTTCCTCACCCGCCTGTCCACCGGAGAGGTCGACAAGGGGGTGGGCACCGTCACCTACTGCCTGCTGCTGGACCACGACGGCGGCATCCGCAGCGACATCACCGTCGCCCGGCTCGGCCGCGAGCTGTTCCAGGTCGGCGCCAACGGCAACCTCGACCTCGACTGGCTCCACCGCCACCTGCCCGCCGACGGCTCGGTCACCGTCAGGGACATCACCCCCGGCACGTGCTGCGTCGGCGTCTGGGGACCGCTCGCCCGCGACGTCGTCGCGCCGCTCACCACCGCCGACTTCTCCGCCGAGGGCTTCGGCTACTTCCGCGCCAAGCGCGCCTATATCGGCGCCGTGCCGGTCACCGCGCTGCGCCTGTCCTACATCGGCGAGCTGGGCTGGGAGCTCTACACGACGGCCGACATGGGCCAGAAGCTGTGGGACACGCTGTGGGAGGCCGGGCGGGCGCACGGCGTCGTCGCCGGCGGGCGCGGAGCCTTCACCAGCCTGCGCCTGGAGAAGGGCTACCGCTCCTTCGGCACCGACATGACCTACGAGCACGACCCGTACGAGGCCGGGCTCGGCTTCGCCGTCAAGACCCGCAAGCCCGGGTTCATCGGCAAGAGCGCGCTCGCCGAGCGGGAGGCGTCGGTGCGGCGCCGCCTCACCTGCCTGACCTCCGACGACCCCGCCGACGTGGTGACGGGCAAGGAGCCGGTGTACGACGGCGACTCCTGCGTGGGATACGTCACCAGCGCCGCCTACGGGTACACCGTCGGCAAGGCCGTCGCCTACGCGTGGCTGCCGGCCGAGCTGGCCGTCCCCGGCCGGCAGGTGCACATCGGCTACTTCGGCAGGCGCGTCCCGGCCGTCGTCGCGCGGGAGCCGCTGTTCGACCCCGCGATGAAACGGCTGCGCGCGTGACCCCGCACGGGAGGACCATGACCGACCCCGACCGCCTGGCCGGTCCCGGAGACGGCGCCGCCCTCTGGCGCGGCCCCGGCGAGCCCGACGGGTCCTACGACGTCGTCATCGTCGGCGGCGGCGGGCACGGCATCGCCACCGCCTACTACCTGGCCAGAAACCACGGCATCACCAACGTGGCCGTCCTTGAGCGGGGCTGGCTGGCCGGCGGCAACATGGCGCGCAACACCACGATCATCCGCTCCAACTACCTGTGGGATCAGAGCGCCGGCATCTACGAGCACGCGCTCAAGCTGTGGGAGGGGCTGGAGGAGGAACTCGGCTACCGGCTGATGTTCAGCCGGCGCGGCGTGCTCAACCTCGCCCACAGCGCCCAGGACGTGCGCGACGGCGTGCGCCGCGTCAACGCCAACCGGCTGAACGGCGTGGACGCCGAATGGCTCGGCCCCGAGCGGGTCAAGGAGATCTGCCCCATCGTCGAGGTCCGGCCCGACGCCCGCTATCCGGTGCTCGGCGCCACCTACCAGCCCCGGGGCGGCATCGCCAAGCACGACCATGTTGCCTGGGGCTACGCCCGCGCCGCCTCCGCGATGGGCGTCCACTTCATCGAGCACTGCGAGGTCACCGGCATCGAGGTCGCCGGCGGACGCGTCCAGGCCGTCCGGACCACCCGCGGGCGGGTAGCGGCGGGCCGGGTGGCGCTCAGCGCGGCCGGCCACTCCTCGGTCGTCGCGGGCCTGGCCGGGGTGCGGCTGCCGGTGCAGAGCCACACCCTGCAGGCGCTGGTCTCCGAACTGCTCGAACCGGTGCACCCGACGGTCGTCATGTCCAACGCCGTCCACGTCTACGTCAGCCAGGCCCACAAGGGCGAGCTGGTCATGGGCGCCGGCATCGACGCGCCCAACTCCTACCGCAGGCGCGGCGCCTTCCACATCATCGAACGGCAGATGGCCGCCGCGCTCGAACTGTTCCCGATCTTCGCCAGGGCGCACGTCCTGCGCACCTGGGGCGGCGTGGTCGACGTCAGCCCCGACGCCTCGCCGATCGTCGGGCTCACCCCGGTCGGCGGCCTGTACGTCAACTGCGGCTGGGGCACCGGCGGCTTCAAGGCGACGCCCGGCGTCGGCTGGTGCTACGCGCACACCATCGCCCGCGACGAGCCGCACCCGCTCAACGCGCCCTTCGACCTCGCACGATTCACCACAGGCGCGCTCGTGGACGAGCACGGCGCCGCCGCCGTGGCCCACTGAAGGAGCTCCCTTTCCCGATGCTGCTGATCCCCTGCCCGTGGTGCGGGCCGCGCGACGAGGCCGAGTTCCGGTACGGCGGGCAGGCCGGCGTCGCCTACCCCGGCGACCCCGCGGCGCTCACCGACGAGGAGTGGGCGCGCTACCTGTTCTTCCGCGACAACCCCGAGGGCCCGTTCCGGGAGCGCTGGCACCACGCCGCCGGCTGCCGCCGCTGGTTCGCCCTCACCAGGGACACCGCGACCGACGAGATCCTCGGCGGCGGCGATCCCACCCCCGGCGGCGATCCCACCCCTGGTGGCGATCCCGCCTCCGCCGACGCCTCCGTTCCGGGAGGCGGGCGATGACCGGGCGGCGCAAGGACGGGCACGCGGGGGAGACGCTGCGGTTCACCTTCGACGGCCGGTCCTACGAGGGCCGCCGGGGCGACACGCTGGCCTCGGCGCTGCTCGCCGCAGGAGTGCGCCGTGTGGCCACCAGCGTCACCCTCGGCCGCCCGCGCGGGGTGTTCGGCTCCTGGACCGAGGAGCCCAGCGCGGTCGTCCAGATCGACCGGCCCTACTCCGAGCCCATGGCGCAGGCCACCACGGTCCCGCTGCTCGACGGCATGGCCGCCTCCGGCCTGGCCGGACGTGGACGGCTGTCCGCCGAACCGGACACCGCGCGCTACGACGCCACCCACGCCCACTGCGACGTCCTGGTGGTGGGCGCCGGACCCGCCGGGCTCGCCGCGGCGCGGGCCGCCGCGGCCACCGGCGCCCGCGTCGTCCTCGCCGACGACCGCCCCGAGCCCGGGGGCACCCTCGCCGACACCGGCGGCGCCGTGGAGGGCCGTCCCGGCGCCGCGTGGGCGCGGGCCGTCGCCGGGGAACTGCGTGCCCTGCCGGACGTGCGCGTACTGCTCCGCACCAGCGTCCTCGGCTACTACGACCACACCTACCTGGTCGCCGTCGAGCGCCGCGGCGAGGAGGCGGTCACGCGGGAACGGGTCTGGCGCATCCGGGCCCGCAGAGTCGTGCTGGCCACCGGCGCGCACGAACGGTCGGTCGCCTTCCACGGCAACGACCTGCCCGGCGTCATGCTCGCCTCCGCCGCCCGCGCGTACGCCAACCGGCACGGCGTGCTGCCCGGCCGCCGCGCGGTGGTCTTCACCTGCGGCGACAGCGGCCACGACGCGGCACGCGACCTCGCGGCGGCCGGCGTGGAGATCGCCGAGATCGCCGACGCCCGGGAAGGCGGGCTGGTCACGGGAGTGCTCGGCGCGGACGGCCCCGGCGGCGACGGCGGCGTGCGCGCCGTGCGGGTCGGCGCCCGCGAGGTCGAGGCCGACCTGCTGCTGGTCTCCGGCGGCTGGAACCCCGTGGTCCACCTGTTCGGCCAGGCCGGCGGCGCCCTCGCCTACGACGACCACCTCGCGGCCTTCCGTCCCGCGGAACCCTTCGCCGCCGGCGGCGCCGTGCGGGTGGCCGGGGCGGCGCGCGGGCTGTTCACCCTCGCCGGATGCCTGGCCGACGGCGAGGCCGCCGGCTCCGGCGCCGAACCGCCGCCGCTCCCCGTCCCCGCCGGGCCGCCCCCGGAACACGTGTGGATCGTGCCGCCCCTCTCGGGCGCGGGGGATTACACGCGGCACTTCGTCGACCTGCAACGCGACGTGACCGTGGCCGACATCGCGCTGGCCACCACCGGGGCCGGGCTGCGCTCCGTCGAGCACGTCAAGCGGTACACCACCGCCGGGACCGCCCACGACCAGGGCAAGACCTCCGGCACGCTCACCACGGCGGTCATCGCCCACACGCTCGGCGCCGGGCTGGCCGAACTCGGCACCACCACCTTCCGCGCCCCCTACGTCCCGGTGTCCTTCGCCGCCCTCGCCGGGCGCGATCGCGGCGCCCTGCACGACCCCGTACGCGTCACCGCGCTCCACGACTGGCACGTCGAGCACGGCGCGCGGTTCGAGGACGTCGGCCAGTGGAAACGGCCCTGGTACTACCCGCGGCCGGGGGAGGACATGGAGGCCGCCGTGCTGCGCGAGTGCCGCGCCGTGCGCGAGGCGGCGGGCGCGCTCGACGCCTCCACCCTCGGCAAGATCGACGTACAGGGACCGGACGCGGCCGAGTTCCTCGACCGCCTCTACACCAACCTCATGAGCGGCCTGAAGGTCGGCGCGATCCGGTACGGCGTCATGTGCCGCGCCGACGGCATGGTGTTCGACGACGGCACCGTCATCCGCCTGGCGCCCGACCGCTTCCTGGTCACCACGACCACCGGCAACGCGGCCGCCGTCCTGGACTGGATGGAGGAATGGCTGCAGACCGAGTGGCCGGGCCTGCGGGTGCGCTGCACGTCGGTCACCGAGCAGTGGGCCACGGTCGCCCTGGCCGGTCCCGGCTCGCGCGCCGTTCTGGCCGGGCTCGCCCCCGGGCTGGCGGTGGACGCGCGGAGCTTCCCGTTCATGACCTGGCGCGACGCCGAGGTGGCCGGCATGGAGGCCAGGGTGTGCCGCATCAGCTTCTCCGGCGAGCTGGCCTACGAGATCAACGTCGCCTGGTGGCACGGGCTCGCGCTCTGGAAGGCCGTCATGGGCACCGGCGCCGTCACGCCGTACGGCACCGAGACCATGCACGTGCTGCGCGCCGAGAAGGGATACCCCATCATCGGCCAGGACACCGACGGGACCGTCACCCCCGCCGACCTCGGCATGAGCTGGATCATCTCCAGGAGCAAGGCAGACTTCGTGGGCAGACGGTCCTTCACCCGGCCCGACACCGCCCGTGCCGGCCGCCGCCACCTGGTGGCCCTGCTCCCCGACGACCCGGCCGAACTGCTCCCCGAGGGGGCCCAGGTCATCGCCGCCGACCGGCTCCCCGAACCGCCGGTGCCCATGCTCGGCCACGTCACCTCGGCCTACCGCAGCGCCGCCCTGGGGCGCGCCTTCGCCCTCGCGCTCGTGGCCGGCGGCAGGGACAGGATCGGCGAGCGCCTGCACGCCTACACCGGCGCCGGCCTGGTCCCGGTGACGGTCGCCCACCCCGTCCTTTACGACCCCGAGGGGACCCGCCGTGACGGTTGACCGGACCAGCCCGCTCGCCGGATTCGACGGCGTCTTCGACGGCGTCACGGGCCCGCGGCTCCAGGTGCGGGAGATCCCCTTCCTGCGGCAGACGAACCTCCGCGTGGACCCCGCGCGGGTTCCGGCCTCGCTGGGGGTGAGGCTGCCGCTGGAGCCGGGCACCTGGCTGCGCTCGGAGGAGGCCGACGTGGTCTGGCTCGGGCCGGACGAGTGGCTGGTGATCGGCGAGGCACCCCTGTCGCGCTCGGAGGAGGTCGCGGTGACCGACGTCTCGGCGCAGCGCACCACGATCATGGTGGCCGGCCCGGGCGCCCGCGACCTGCTGGCCCACGGGTGCGCCCTGGACCTGCACCCCTCGGTGTTCGGCCCCGGCCGCTGCGCGCAGACCATGCTCGCCCGCGCCCACGTCGTGCTGATCGCCGGGGAGGAGGAGTTCCGCGTCCTCGTCCGCGCCTCCTACGCCCGCTACCTGGCCGCCTGGCTCGTCGACGCGGCCGTGGACTACTGATCTCCGCCGCCGCTCGTCCGCCCCTCCGCCGTTTCGCCTCCGGTCATGGACGGCCGACGCCGGCTGGACGGCGGGACGGCGGGACGACGCGGCGGCGGGGACGTCAGGAGATGGTGGCGCGGTCGCGGCCCTCGGCGAAGAAGCCGGTGATCGCCGCGACCACCCCGCCCAGCTCGCTCAGCGGGCGCGCCGCGCCGAAGGGCGCGTTCCAGAACTCGCCGCCGCGCGGCTCCCAGGGGCCGACGTACGCGTACGGCACCGCGAGGTAGGAGTCGCCGGGTGAGACGCCGTAGTTCACCTTGTCCACGGTGATCGCCAGATCGAAGTGCTCGGGCCAGAGCACGGGCGTCGCCCCGGGGGACAGGGCACGCAGCGCCTGGTCACCCAGCGTGAGAGCGTGGGCGAGCTCCGCCGCCGCGACGGGGTCGACGCGCAGCACCTCGTCGGGGGAGACCCCCGAGCCGTCGGAGTAGAGGTTCTCCGGCGCGCCCGCGTCCGTCCCCGCCGCCGCGCCCAGCGCCCGCGCCGACGTGCCGGAGATCGGCAGGCGAAGCTCGCCCGCCACCAGGTCGGCGCCCTCGACGCGCAGGTCGGGCTCGGTGACCGTGGCGAAGCCGCCGGGCGTGGCCCGCAGGCGTATGGTGCCGCTGCGCCGGTGCTGCGGCCCGGCCAGCAGCAGTTCGGCGACGCCGTGCAGGGACCTTCGTGTCGTGGCCGACTCGTTCTCGTTCATACCCTCAAGCTTGAGGGGTGTGGCCGATGTAGGCCAATGCCGACCCGATTACGTTGTGTGATTGAGCGAATACGAGTCGTTGACTAGCCTTGACGCATGCCCTCCCCCACCGCCACGGCCCGCGGTTTCGCGCCGGCCCCGTCCGCTCCTCGCCCTCCGTCCTCGGCGGGTGCCCGGCGATGGCGGTGACGATCAACGAGCTGAAAGACCGCTACAGCAAGCACTGGCTCGTGTCCGACGCCGTGGGCGGCGGCTGGTACGCCGTCCGCCGGCACGGCGTCTCGCGCGGCCTGCTCTCGCGCGGCCTGTCCAACGTCCGCTGCGCCGCCACGCTCGACGAGCTCGCGGCCTATCTCGCCGCGGAGGTCCAGCTCGAAGAGCGCCTGCTCCGCGGCGACGAGACGGCCGTCGTAGGCGGCTGACCCCGCCTGCCGCTCGCCGGCGGAGCGCCGGGCCCGCGTCCGGCGCGTCGTGGGGCTTGAGCGGCTACCGCCCCGCGTCACCGGCCAGGTCCGCATCTCCATGGTCGGTCATGTCACCGTTCGCGGTGCCGCTCCTGGCCTCCCGCACGATCTGCAGCACCTCGGTGAGCACGCCAGGGGCGGCGCAGACGGTGGCCGTCGAGCGCATGGTGTGCGGCGTCCCGTCGCGGTCGACGACCAGCGCGCCCGCCTCGCGGGCGATGGCGACGCCGGCGGCGGTGTCCCACGGCCGGTTGTTCATCATCAGGCAGGCGTCGGTCCTGCCTTCGGCGACCCAGGCCAGGTCGATCGCGGCGGACCCGAACATGCGGACGCGCTGCGCCCGCTCCGCCAGCAGGCCGGTGATCGCGAGCCGGAGCCGGTTCGCCTCCGGGGCCCCGTCGCCGACGGCGAAGTCCCCGACGGAGACCAGCGCGGCCGAAAGCGCCACCGCGCCGCTCGCCTTGATCGGCCGGCCGTCCACGGTGGCGCCCCACCCCTCGGCGGCGGCATAGCGGGAGCCGAGGAACGGCAGCTCGATGATGCCGAGGACGGGGACGTCCCCGCGCACCAGGCCCAGAGATACGGCGCACAGCGGCAGGCCGTGGACGAAGTTCACCGTGCCGTCCACCGGGTCCAGCACCCAGCGCAGCCCCGCCCCCGGCTCCCATCCGGTTCCGGCCGCCTCCTCCTCGCCCAGGAAGCCGACCTGCGGGGGTGCGCTCGCGGAGGTGGTCGCGGACCGCCCGCTCGACGGCGTAGTCGACCTCGGTCGCCATGTCCCGGTCGCCCTTGGCCGTGACGGCGCCCGGCAGGCGCGTCCTGACCAGTTCGCCGGCGACGCCGGCCGCCTCCAGCGCGACGGAGAGAAGAGCCCGCGCGTCATCGCTCATGTCCCGCAACCACTCCCCATGCCGAATGCCGCCTCGCCGGCGATGCCCCATGCGGCCGGGGCCGGCGTCGGTTCCGACTCTAGGACCACCTCCGGCCGATCATGGGTTCAACCGGCGACGGGCGGCGCGGAGGCGCTCCTGGAGCGCGCCCGCGCCTGCTCCCCGGCCTCGGCCAAGAGCTCGCCGTGCCACAGCCGCCGCATCTCCGGGCAGCTCGCCAGCAGGCCGGCGAGCGTGCCGCGTCCGGCGACCCGGCCGCGGTCCAGCACGACCACCTGGTCGGCGCGTTCGAGCGCCGCGCGACGGTGCGACACCACCAGCAGCGTGCCCGGCCCGTCGCCGTCGCGGGCGGCGGCGGCGACGCGGTCCCACAGCACCCTCTCGGTCTCCGCGTCCAACGCCGAGGACAGGTCGTCGACGACGAGCAGGTCCGGCGAGCGGACCAGCGCGCGCGCCGCGGTCGCCCGCTGGACCTGGCCGCCGGACAGCCGCACCCCGCGTGGTCCCACGACGGTGCGCAAGCCGTCCGGCATGCCGGACACGTCCTGGTCCAGCGCCGCCAGCCACAGCGCGGCGGCGATCCGGTCGCCGTCCGCGGGCAGGCCGAGCAGGAGGTTCTCCTCCAGGGACTCCGACAACAGCCGGGGGACCTGGGCCGCGTAGGCCGCGCGGCCGGGCACGAGAAAGGTGCCCGGGTCCTCGACGCGCCGGCCGTTCCAGGTGATCGTCCCGGCGTCCGCCGGCACCAGGCCGAGCAGGGCGCGCACCAGGGTCGTCTTGCCCGACCCGACCGCCCCGGTGATCACCGTGAACGATCCCCGCTCGACCCGCAGGTCGATCTCGTGCACGCCCCGGCCCAGGAAGCCATCGCCGTCCCCGCCACCGTCCGCGAGCCCGTCTCCCACGGCCGCCCCCGCGTCGGCCGCGGTGTCCGCGCTCGTGGCGGTGCTCGTGTCCCTGCTCGTGTCCCCGCTCGTGTCCGCGCTCGTCGCGGTGCTCGTGTCCGCGCTCGTCGCGGCGCCGTCGCGGTGGACGGGCCGGTGGCGCACGGACAGGCCGCGGACCGCGAGGACGCGCAGCGGGTCCTGGTGACCGGGAAGCGAGGCCGTCGCCGGCGGCTCGCGCCCGAACCACACCTCGCCGGCGCGTGCCAGGTCGCGGGCGTCCTCGTGCGGGGCCAGCAGGCGGCCGAGCCGTTCGATGGCCACCGCGGCCTGGGGCAGGCGCGACAGCATCGAGCCGATCGTGCGCGGGAGCGCGGTCAGCCAGCCGGCGTAGCTGGTGAACAGCGCGAGGTCGCCCACGGTGAACTCGCCCCGTCGCATCGCCGGCGCGGCCAGCAGCAGGACGAGCCCGACGCTGACCTCGACGGTCGCGCCCAGCGCGGTGTCCAGCGTGTCGGTCGCCAGCCGGTCGGCGACGGCGGCGTCCCGCCGCGCCCGGTTCCGCGCGCGCAGGCGCTCCAGCACCGCCTCCTCGGCGCCCGCCGTCTTGATCGCCAGCACGCCGGCGAAGATGTCGCCGATGGAGGCGGTGACGGCCGCGCCGAGCGTCCGGGCGCGCCGGTGCAGCCGCTGGATCAGCCCGCGCAGCGTCCGGGTCAGCACACCGAGGACGATCATCGGCACCACCAGGACGAGCGTGATGAGGGGATCGATCGCCGCCATGATCACCAGCGCGGCGCAGCTGAACAGCGTGGCCCCGGCCAGGGGGACGATGTCGTCGGTGAGCTGCACCAGGTCGCCCACGTCGTCGCGCAGGCGCGCCATCGCCTCGCCCGACGAGTGCGGCAGCCGGCGGGCCGCCGCGCCGCGCGCGGTCAGGAGCGAGCGCAGCACGTTCGCGCGGAGCAGGGTCGCGGCGGCGTCCCACCAGTAGGTCCCGTAGACCCAGGCGACGACCATGACCAGGCCGCGGACGACCTCCACGCCCACCAGCGCCGCGCACAGCCACAACGGCTCGGCCACGGCGACGCCGCGATGCGCGCCGATGAGGTCGAACAGCCGCTGCAACGCGAGCCCGCCGGCGAGCGGCAGGACGCTGACCGGCGCCCACAGCAGCCCGCCGACCACATACCGGCGAAGGCCGGCGATCGCGGTCAACCGCAGGACGAACGGAACCGGCCTCATCGGCGCACCCCCGCGGCGGTGAGCAGGGCGGAGAAGCGGCTGCGCGGGTCGGCGGCCAGCTCCTCGCGGCGGCCGTACTCGACGATCTCGCCGCCGTCGACCACAGCGATCTTGTCCACGCGGGACAGCGAGGAGAGCCGGTGCGCGATGAGCACGGCGGTCCGCCCGGCCAGCAGGCGGCCGGTGACGTGCTCGACGCGCCGCTCGGTCGCCGGGTCCAGCCGGCTGGACGCCTCGTCCAGCACCACCAGCCCCGGATCGGTGAGGAAGGCCCGGGCGAACGCCAGCAGCTGCGCCTCCCCGGCCGACATCCCGGCGCCCTGGGCGCCCAACTCGGTGTCGAGCCCGTCGGGCAGGCCGGCCAGCCACTCGGCGAGCCCGACTCCGGCCAGGACGGCGCGGAGCCGGCGGTCGTCGGCGAGGGCGCGGAACAGCGTGAGGTTGTCCCGGACGCTCGCCGCGAAGAGCTGGACGTCCTGCGTGACGACGCACACGCGCCGGCGCAGCGATGCCGGGTCGGCCTCGCGCAGGTCCAGCCCGCCGACCTCGACGCGGCCCTCGGCCGGGTCGTACAGGCGCAGCAGCATCCGCGCGATGGTGGTCTTGCCGCTGCCGGTGCGCCCCACCAGGCCGAGCGTCTCGCCGGGCGCCAGGGCGAGGGTGACGCCGGACAGCACCCGCTCGCCGTCGTCCGGGTAGGCGAACCCGACCCCGTCCAGGCGCACGCCGAGCGGCCCGGCGGCCGGCAGCGGTCGCGGGTCGGCGGGGTCGGGCAGCGTCCGCCGCTCGGCCAGCAGCCCGGCGACGCGGGTCACGCCGGCCAGCGCCGCCTGGTACTGCTTGAGCTGGTCGATCAGCCGCTCGAGCGGCGCGCGCACCATCTGCGTGTACTGGAACAGCAGCACGGCCGTGCCGACGGTGAGCGCGCCCGACTGCCGGCTCCACACGGCAAGACCCAGCACCAGCGCCGTGCCCGCCGCGAACACCACCGACGTGCCCGCGAGCAGGCCGCTGCGCGTCACGTCCGCCCGCGCCTCGGCCCGGTACAGCGCGGCGCTCACCTGGTGGAACCGGGTGACGGCGTGCTCGCCCGCGCCGTTGGCCCGCAGGTCCTCCACGGCGGTCAGCCGCTCCTCCAGGGCGCCGGCCACGACCGCGCCGGCCGCCCGCGCACGGATCGCCGACGGGACGGCCAGCCGCTGGGCGCGCGCGATGACCAGCCCGGCGAGCACGCAGTACAGCAGCAGCACGCCGCCGAGCCGCACGTTGGTGGCGAGGACCACGACCAGCACCCCCGCGAGCAGCAGGAAGCCCACGACGACGTCCATCACGAACGCGACGACGAAGTCGGCGACGGCGACCACGTCGCCGTCCACCCGCTCGATCATCTCGCCGGGGGTGCGGCTGCCGTGGAAGGCCATGTCCAGGCCGAGCGCGTGCCCGGCGAGGTCCTCCCGCAGGCGGTTGGTGCCGTCCCAGGCGAGCCGGCTCGCGAGCCAGGCGGTGAGCATGCGCGCCGCCTGGCCGGCGACGGCGAGCGCGAGGTAGCCGAGCGCGACGAGCGTGAGGTGCCCGGTGGCCGAGCCGCCGATCGCCTCGTCGACGAAGCGCCGGGTGAGCTGCGGCGCCGGCAGCGGCAGCACCGTGGCGGCGCCGGTGGCCGCGACCAGTGCGGCGCCGGCCCGCCGTCCCGGCCGGAACGCCCGCAGGATGGCCCGCCGTTCGGAGGAGTTCATCGGCGGCCGCCCTCGACCTGGCGCATGAAGCGCAGCAGGTACTGCTTGCGGTCCAGCGGGTCGTGGCCGGTGCGCGGCCGGGACGGCGCCTCGCCGGCGACCGGGTGGTAGCGCTCGAACGCCGACTCCAGCACGCCTTCCCCGCGGGTCACGCCGGGCAGGTGCCGCTGCAACTCGTGCACCCGGGCCGCCGGGATCTCGCCCTCCACCACCCACACCGGGCCCTCGGTCGCCGTCGTCCGCGGCACGGCCCGCAGGCGGGCCAGCACCGGCAGCAGCGGGCGCAGCGTGTCGGCCGGGATCTCCAGGTGAAAGCGGTGCAGCGGCTCGTGCACTCTCGTGCCGGCGCGTCGCAGCGCGTCCATCAGCACCAGCGGCGTCAGGCCGCGAAAGTCCGTGCCGGTGCTCGACATGCTCTTGTCGAAGGTGGCGTGGGCGTGGCTCTGCCGGGGCGCGTAGCCGGAGTGCGTCAGCGTGACCGCGCAGTCGATGACCTGCCATCCGCGCAGCCCCTGGCGCAGGGTCTCGCGGACGGTGTCCTCGACGGTCCTCATGAAGGTGAACGGCATCGACCCCAGCTCCACCTCCAGCCGGAACTCGACGCCCGCGCCGGCCGCGGCCGGGTCGACGCGCAGGCCGACGGTCGCGAGGAACGGGTTGGGGTCCTTGTGCATGAACTCCACGGCGGCGCCGGTGCCGGCCGGCCGCTCGACGCAGATCGTCGTCGTCTCGCGGAAGTCCACATCGAGGCCGAAATCCTCCGCCAGTGTGGCCTGGACGACCTCCTTCTGCACCTCGCCGTACAGCGAGACCGACACCTCGCGGCGCACGTCGTCCTGCCGCACGCCGATCAGCGGGTCCTGCTCGGCGAGCTGGGTGAGCGCGACGTGCAGCCTGCCCATGTCGGCGGGACGGCATGGCACGACGACGGTCTCCAGGGTCGGCGGCGCGAACACGCGCCGCGTGGGCGCGCCCGTCCCCGGGACGCCGAGCGTGTCGCCGATCTGGACGTCCGGCAGGCCCCAGAGCCTGCCGATGCGCCCGGCGGTGACCGCGTCGCGGCGGACGGCCGAACCATGCTCGAACACCTCGACGGCCGTGACCTTGCCCTCGCCGTGCACGTTGCCTTCGCCGTGCACTTTGCCTGCGGCGTCGCGCGTGAACGGCAGCCGTTCGCGCACGCGCACCGACCCGGAGAACAGACGGGCGTAGGCGATCTTCTCGCCGGCGGGTCCTCGTTCGACCTTGAACACCGTGCCGGACAGGGGGCCGTCCGGGTCGCCCTCGGCCGAGGGCAGCAGCTCGGTGACGCCGGCGATCAGCGCGTCGACGCCGGCTCCGGTGATCGCCGACCCGAAGTACACCGGGTGCGCCAGCGCCCGGCGGGTCTGCGCCGCGAGCTCGCGGCGGAGCCGCCGGTAGGAGATCGCCGCGCCGCCGTCCACGTACGAGGCGAGCAGAGCCTCGTCATGCTCGGCGAGCACCTCGACGAGCCGGGCGGTGAAGGCGGCGTCCACGGCGGTGTACGGGATGAAGGCGGGCTCGCACGTGCCGAGTCCGTGCGCCGTCCCCATCGGGACGATCGCCGGCGTCAGCCGTTCGGCGATGCCGCCCAGCGTGCCCTCGTAGCGCGCGCCGTGCCGGTCGATCTTGTTGACGAAGATCAGCGTGGGGATGCGCAGGCGCCGCAGCGTCCGCATCAGCACGCGGGTCTGCGCCTGCACGCCCTCGACGGCGGAGACCACCAGCACCGCGCCGTCGAGCACGCCCAGCACCCGCTCGACCTCGGCGATGAAGTCGGGGTGCCCGGGAGTGTCGATCAGGTTGACGGTGACGCCGCCGACGACGAACGACACGACGGCGGACTTGATGGTGATGCCGCGCCGCCGCTCCAGGGCAAGGGAGTCGGTCTGGGTGTTGCCGTCGTCGACGCTGCCGAGTTCGTCGATGACACCGGCGGCGTGCAGCAGCCGCTCGGTCAGGCTGGTCTTACCGGCGTCTACATGGGCCAAAATCCCGAGATTGAGCATTCTCACGAAGCGTCATGTCCTCTGGGCGAGCGGAAACTTCCTGGTGGATGGACATGAACGCTCGAGACATGGTCGCCTCCTCGGTTGGCCGGTCGTCTCCCGGAGTACAACAGAACGGCCTCGGGCGGACAACCGAATTACCGCCGCCGCGCGCCCCCTGCGGACGGCGGGCGGGACGGCGGAGGTCTTCCTGGGTGTGGCGCACCCAGGAAGACACGGCCTTCCTCCGCGCGGGCGACGGCCACAGGGTGGACGCGGCGCACCTCCGCGTCTTCCACCTCTGGCAGGAGTCCACATGAGCAGCATGAACGGCCCGTCGCCCGTCGACGGCAAGATCGTCCTCATCACCGGCGCGAGCAGCGGCATCGGCGAGGCGACCGCCCGCCGGCTGGCCGCGGACGGGCACCACGTCGTGCTCGGCGCGCGGCGCGTGGACCGGCTCGCCGTCCTCGCCGAGGAGCTCCGCGCGGCGGGCGGCCGCGCCGACCACGGACACCTCGACGTGACCAGCCTCGACAGCGTGCGCGCCTTCGCCGGGCGGGCGCACGACCGGCACGGCCGCGTCGACGTGCTCGTCAACAACGCCGGCGTCATGCCGCTGTCCACCGTCGACGCGCTGCGCGTGGACGACTGGAACCAGATGATCGACGTCAACCTGCGCGGCACCCTGCACGGGATCGCGGCGGTCCTGCCGCTCATGCGCGCCCGGGGCGCCGGCCACATCGTCAACGTCGCCTCGACGTCGGCGCACCGGGTGGACCCGACCGCGGCCGTCTACTGCGCCACCAAGTACGCCGTCCGGGCGCTGTCCGAAGGGCTGCGGCAGGAGAGCCGGGACATCCGGGTGACCCTCGTGTCCCCGGGCTACACCCGGACCGAGCTCACCGACCACGGCGGCGACCCGGAGGTGCGCGCCGCCGTGCATGAGATGTCGGAGCGGCTGGGCATCCCCGCCGCCGCCGTCGCCGACGCCATCGCGTACGCGATCGCCCAGCCGGACGGCATCGACGTCAACGACCTGATCATCCGTCCCACCGGCCAGGGCTGATCCGCGCACGCCGACGCTCAAGGCTGACGCTCAGGGCCGACGCGGTACCACGAGTCTCCTCCCATCTACTGAAATCAGCGGGGGTGCTGCCGCATCCTGGCATCATGCTGTACCGCGTCCTTGCCGACAGCGTCCGGCGCTGGGTCGACGTCACCGCGACGGACGAACAGAAAGACGACCCCTCCGGCACCCGGCTCGGCGGCGCCTGGGTGATGGCCGGCGGCAATGCCGTCCTGGGCGACCTGCCGATGCCGTACATCGAGAACCGGCGGGCCAGGTTCTGGTTCACCGAGGAGGGCTGGCGGGTCTACGGGAGAGACCTCGCGGCGGCCCTGCGGGCCCGTGGGCACACCATTCGCGTGATCCGCGTCAAGAACCCGGCGAGATCCCAGGTGATCTACCGCGACCGCTACCAGGTGGCCCTCCTGCCCTCGAAAGACCGCCCCGCGCCCCGTCGGAAGCCGGCGGCCGGAGGGTGATCGTCCTCAGCGTGCCGATGGGCGCGCCGCCGTGCGCCGCTGATCCGTTCCCGCCGGCCCCACGGACGTCGTGGATCGCGACGAATATGTTCGCCCAGGCCGGTTTGCCGCTCGCCGTTCCCTGAGCTAGCTTCGCGATCGCACGAGACCGTGCCCCCAGGGGAGGAGGACGCATGACCGTCGTCCTGCATGCCGCTCCGCATGGACAGGGTTCGTCTCTGATGCTTCGGCCCTGGACGGACCAGGACATCCCCGAACTGATCGCGGCCTACCGCGATCCGGTCATGCGCCAGTGGACCAGGCTCCACGTCACCGATGAGCAGGACGCCCGGCGCTGGCTGGAGATCCAGTGGAAGGGCTGGAGCGAGGGCCATCGGCTGAGCTTCGCGGTCGTGGAGGCGGAGCCGGAAGGCGGCTCCCGTCTGGTGGGCAACGTGGTGGTTAAAGGGCTGGTCACCGGCGGGCACCACGCCGACGTCGGTTACTGGACCGCTCGCGCGGCGCGCGGCCGGGGCGTCGCCGGCCGGGCCCTGGAGGCGCTCACCGCCTGGGCCTTCGAGCGTTTCGCCTCCCAGGGGCTGCGTCGCCTGCGGCTGCTCCACCTGGTGGGCAATCTCGCCTCGTGCCGGGTGGCGCAGAAGTGCGGATACGCCCTCGACGAGATCGTCCCCGCCCGGCCTCCGTTCCCCGGCGACGGCCATGTCCACATCCGGCACGCACCTCGGCGGCCGCTTCCCTGAGGCCGGGCACCCGAGCCGCGGACCTCTTCTCTGAGGCCCGGCACGAGAGCCGCGGGCCTCACACGGCGAACAGCAGGGCGGCGCTGATCAGGACGATCACGGCGGTGGCGAAGTGGATGCCGAAGGCGACCGCCCTGGTGCCGCCGTTGCGCAGCACGATGAGGGTGTCGCCGAGGGGCGCCAGAGCGACGACCAGCATGAACCATGCTTCGGCGCGGGCGCCCGCGAAGGCCAGCAGGGCCAGGCCGAGCACGCCATAGGTGAGGTCGCGCAGGCCCTTGATGGAGAGGTAAGCGGGGTCCCCGTCCTTCCGGGCCGGCACGCCGTAGCCGGCGGCCGCGGCGTGCGGCGCGAGCAGGAAGCGGGCGCCGATGAACAGGATGAACACGTCCAGCACGATGGCCAGTCCGTACGCGATGGGGGTGAGCACGACATCTCCTCGCTAGCAGTGCTAGATACAAGAGCGACACTAACGTATCGATGGCAGGCGCGCTAGCGGCGCTAGAATGTCGGTCGTGTCCATCCAGGAGCGCCGGGAGCGCGAACGAGCGGAGCGCGAACGGCTGATCGTCACGGCCGCGCGCGAACTGGCCGAGTCGGAAGGCTGGGAGGCGGTGACCACGCGGCGGCTCGCCGAGGAGATCGAGTACAGCCAGCCGGTCCTCTACAGCCACTTCAAGGGCAAGGACGCCATCATGGCGGCGGTCGCGGTCGAGGGCTTCGCCGACCTCGCCGCCGAGCTGCGCGCGGCGCGCACGGCGGCGGCCGATCCCCGCCAGGCCCTCGCCGACGTCGGCGCCGCGTACGCGCTGTTCGCCGCGCGGCGGCCCGCGTTGTACGACGCGATGTTCACCCACGCCGTCGACCTGCCGTTCGCCACCGCGCAGGCGCCGCCCGCCCTGCGGGAGGGCTTCGGCGAGCTGCGCGAAGCCCTGCGCCCTCTCGCGCGGGACGACGACCTTGAGACGCTCACCGAGACGTTCTGGAGCGCGCTGCACGGGCTTCTCACGCTCATGCGCAACGGCAGGCTCCGCCGCGACGACCACGACCGGCGGCTGACCCTCCTCCTCGCCCGCTTCTCGCGCTGACCCCGCTTCTCGCGCTGCCCCGGCGGATCGTCGCGCTGACCCGGCGGTGGTCGGCTCGCGCTGACGTCCCGCCGTCGCCAGGGCGTGGCGACGGCGGGACGCCGGTGGTGGTTCGGGTACCGACGGGACGCCGGTGTTCGCTCGGGTACCGCCTGCTCAGCCCTGTGCGGCCAGCCGGAAGGACTGGGCGGCCGTGCCGTTGCAGGCGTACTGGACGAGTTGGACGCTGTCGGTGGTCGAGGCGGCCGGCACGTCGAGGCACTTACCGCTGTTGCGGTTGACGAAGCGGTAGTAGCCGCCGCCCTCGGACACCGGCTGCCACTGCTGGTTGTTGCCGCCGCTGTAGGTCCAGGTCTGGATGGGGGCGTTGTCGGCGGTCGACACATCCTTAACGTCGAGCACCTGGGCGCTGTTGCCGCGGTTGTTCACCCGGACGAAGCCTCCGCTCGTCGGCGCGAACTGGTACTGCTGCGCGTTGGTCGCGTTGCAGGTGTACTGCTGGATCGCGGTCCCGTTGACCGTCCCGGCCGCGCGGGCGTCGACGCACTTGCCGCTGTTCTTGTTGACCACCGAGTACCACGTGGTGGGGGAGATCGTGTCGGTCGGGGGAGGCGTGGTGCCGCCCGTGCCGGCCAGCCAGAGCAGGCCGTTGATCAGCCACTGGTTCTGCTGGGGACTCGCGAAGGTCGAGGACGTGCGCGTGTTCGTGGAGTAGTTCATCCCGTTGTGCCCGAAGTTGGCGTACAGCATCTTGTAGTTCTTGTTGGTCCACAAGATCGGGTAGAACCCGCTGCGCCATTGCTGGTTCGGGTCGTCACCCACCGGGAAGCTCGAGGCGTCGATCGACGCGAGGATGTCGATGTCGGGGTTCTGCCGCAGGTCGCGGCTCCAGGAGTACCACTCGCTCACCGACGACTGGATGGTGGCCGGCAGCCCAGCCGTGGACGGATGGCCGCGATCCTCGACCTTCAGGGTCTCGGCGGTCGGCCCCCAGGTGTTGGTCTGGAACGCGCCCGAACCGAGGAAGGTGTTGTAGTACCAACTCCACGAGCCGGGGTTGTCGGTCCACGCGCTGACGTGGAAGCCCATCCACGCCCCGCCGTTCTGCATGTAGGTCTGGAACGCGGCGCGCTGGCTCGCGGGCGGGGCGTCGTCCAGGAACATGATCACCTTGTACTGCGACAGCCCCGTGGCGCTGAGACGGCTCCAGTCGGTGGTCGCCTCCCAGGTGAAGCCGTTCTGCGCGCCGGCCGCGGGGAACCAGTCCCTGGCCTCTTTGTCGAAGTCGATGTGGGCGGCGTCCCAGGTGCCGTTGTAGAAGGCGAGCACCTTGAACGGGGCGGCGGCCTGCCGGGTGGCGGCGCTGCTGGCCGGAGCGGCCGGAAGGCCGAGGCAGGCCGCGACCGTGACGCCGAGCAGTGCGGTGAGAGAGCGTTTCACGAAGCTTCTGGGCACAGTGGATCCTTCGCCGGTGGGGGGTGGCTGGTGCCGAGAGTGGTGATGGCCGCTGGTGCCGTGCCCTGCCATCGCGTACGCGCCGACGGGCGACCGCGCCACCGTGCCATCGTGGGGACGAGCGGGAGCCCTCAGACCGCCGAGAAGCCCTTTCTTTAAGAAAGTTTACTAACAATGGGCTCGCGCCGAGGCTACGATCAGCCGGGTCCCCCTGTCAATGCCCCAGTCAGAACCCCGCCCGCCAACCCCGAAGTACGCCGGATCACTCATCTCCCACACCACCACCCGGCCGCCGATCTCACCTCCCGCCGCCCCCCGCATGCCCCCGCGAGAGCGTGCCGAACGCTCATCAGCTCCTGCTGAGCAGGACGAGGAGATACACGGCGGGACAGAGGGCCCAGCCGCAGCAGAAAGAAAGCCACGACAAGGCCGCCGGCGACGGGGTCCGTACCAGCACCACTGTGCTCACGGCGACTCCGAGCACGCCGATCACCAGCCAGGCGATCGGCAGCCACAGCATGAGGATCACCAAGGTGTAGAGGCTCAACGTCAGCGTGACGACTAGCGGGACCGCGAGAACGTAGAGGACCACAGCCGTGGTCACGCCGGCCAGACCCCATGACAACCCCTGCACCGGCCGATACATGACCGGACTATCCGTCAGCCCGCGAGGAGGCGCAAGACACGCGGACGTCACGGCAGGTGGCCGGGTGAGTGATCGGAAGCTCGGCGGCGGCTTCCGGCAACCGGCCGACGTCCGCGACGGCGACGGCGACGAGTGTGCGTACGGTTTTGAGGTCTACGTGCCAAACCGTGATCACACAACGGTTGGTTGTGGCCGACTGTCCGTTCGGTTGTTTGATCTGCATTCCCGGGCTTGCTTTGATCGGAGCGGTCAACCATTGGTTGTCCATAGCGGGAGGCAGGAGCTTCGTGGCCAGACGATCTCTGGGGCGGCGGTTCGGGTGGCTGTGGGCTGCCTACGCGGTCAGCGCCTATGGCTCCGGGCTGGGGTTCGGGGCGATTCCCCTGATAGCCGTGCTGGTGCTGCACGCCGGCCCCGCTCAGGTGTCCGCGCTGTCCGCCGCGGGACCGGCGGTGGGCATGCTGATCGCGTTGCCGCTCGGACCGTGGGTCGAGTTCCGCCGTAAACGGCCGGTCATGATCGCGATGGACCTGACCCGGTTCGGGGTCATGATGACCATCCCGGTCGCCTACGCCTTCGGCCTGCTCGGGTTCGTCCAGTTGCTGATCGTCTCCGCCGTGGTCGCCGCCGCCAAGATCACCTCCAACGCGGCCGGCGGCGCCTACCTGCGGGCCCTGGTCCGGCCGGACGATCTTCTGGTGGCCAACGCGCGGTTCGAGTCGACCACGTGGAGCTCGATCGCGGTCGGTCCGCCGCTGGGCGGAGCGGCCATCGGCCTGTTCGGGCCGGTGACGACGGTGGTGGCCGATGCGCTCAGCTACCTGTTGTCCGCGCTGAGCATCACCGCCATCCGCGGCCGGGAAGAGCCTCCACGGCGAAGCGGCAAGAACCAGGTCGGAGCCGGCGAATTGCTCGACGGCTGGCGGCACATCCTGACCCATCCCGGCCTGCGGGCCCTCTACTTCAACAACCTCCTCGTCAACGGGCTGATCATGGCCACCGAGCCGCTGCTGGCCGTGCTCCTGCTGCGCCAGCTCGGGTTCCCGCCCTGGCAGTACGGCCTCGCCTTCGCCGCTCCCTGTGTCGGCGGACTGATCGGCTCACGCCTTGCCCGCAGGGTCGTGGCGCGCTACGGCCAACACCGGGTCCTGCGCACGGTCGGCACGCTGCGCGCCGTCTGGCTGGTCGGCCTCGCCTTCGTCCGTCCTGGTGTCGCCGGCCTCGCGATCGTGATCGCCGTCGAACTCGCGATCATCATCAGCATGAGCCTGTACACCCCGGTACTGGCGACCTATCGACTTGAGCACACTCCCCAGGACCGCGTCGCCCGCACTCTGTCGGCCTGGTCGATCAGCGGCAACGCCTCCATCGCCGTCTTCAGCGCCCTCGGCGGACTGCTCGCCGACGCCACGAGCCCACGCACGGCCATCACCATCGCGGGCCTGCTCATCTTCGTCAGCCCACTGCTGCTCCCCCGTCACCCGGCCCCCGAAATCGTCCGCACCCTCGAGTCGGCGACGATCGGTCCCCCACCACAGGCAGCAGGCGTTCCCGACGAAGCCGGGTAACGGGAGGGCGGCACCTAGTCGAAGGACGGTCCATCGGCCTCGCCCGTCCACCTGCATTTGGCGCCTGCAGGGGAATGTTACGGATGTAACATGAAGACGTGACGGACGATACGGAGGATCGGGGCTGGTTGCTGGTCAGCGTGTCCACCGCCGGGGCCGCTCCGGCCCTGCGCGTGCAAGTGTGGCGAAAGCTGCGCTCGCTGGGTGGGCTGTACCTGCAACAGTCGGTATGCCTGCTGCCGGAGCGCGAGCAGACCCTGCGGCAGGTGCGCCGCCTGCTGGACCGGGTGCGCCGGCAGGGCGGCACGGCCCGGATGCTGCGGATGGCGCTCACCGACCCGGCCGAGAAGCGGCAGGTCATCGGCGAGTTCAACGCCGCCCGCGATGCCGAGTACGCCGAGGTGATGGAGCGTCTTCCCGCCTTCCGCGAGGAGCTGGCGCGCGAACGCGAGCGAGGCCGGGCCACCTACGCAGAGGTGGAGGAGTCGGAGGCCGACCTGGAACGCTTCCGCTCCTGGCTGGCCAAGATCGACGCACGCGACTACTTCGCCGCCCCCGCCGGTGCTCTCGTACGCGCCGCGATCGCCGATGCCGAAACCGACCTCGCCGACTTCGAACAGGCCGCGCTGGCCGCCGAGACCGGCATCGCAGTGCCCGCGGTGGGCTCAGAGGAGCCGGTATGACCAGGCCATGGTGGTGGGACCTGCTCGGCGGCATCGCTGTGGCCGAGATGGGCGAAGGGGGGCCGGTATGACCGGGTCATGGGGATGGGACCTGCTCATCGGCATCGCGATCGCCCTGCTGGCCGCCTGGCTGGTCCTCATCGGCACGCTGGCCCTCGTCCGGCCGCGCGGCGGCCTGCTGCGCGAGGCGCTGCGGCTGCTGCCCGACGTGCTGCGCCTGGTGCGCCGCCTGGCCGCCGACCCCGACCTGCCCCGCGGCGTCCGCGTCCGGCTCGCGCTGCTGCTGGCCTACCTGGCCTTTCCCATCGACATCGTCCCCGACTTCATCCCCATCCTCGGGTACGCCGACGACGCCGTCATCGTCACCGCCGTACTGCGCTCGGTGGTCCGCCGCTCCGGGCTGGAGGCCGTGCGCCGGCACTGGCCCGGCACCGACGACGGCTTCACCGTCCTGACCCGCCTGACCGGCCTCGACAAGCCGCAGCCTCTCCCCGAACAGTGACAAAGCCGCTCGGACACCCACACCGATCTGACATGAACGCCACGTCGCCATGTGATGCTCACGCTGTTGTCGCCCATTGCGCATCAGGAGCGGGCGTGGGTGAGGGCGGCTATGCCGTCCAGGACGCGGTCGAGGCCGAAGACGAACTCGGTGTCGCCGTCGTCCCACTCGTCGTTGACGGCACCGGCGGCCATGGCGGCGCAGACCGCGGGGAAACGGACCGGGTCGATGACGCGGGCGAGCGTCTTGGCGTATCGCGCGGCCTGGTCAGGCCCTGCCGCACCGACGGCGATTGACAGGCCCGCCCACTGCCGGACATAGCCGGACAGCAGCATGACGACCGACAGCTTCTCGGACTCGGCAAGGCCCGTACCGCTCAGGCATGTGAGGCCACGCTCCAGCCAGGTGATCTGGTTGGGCAGCAGCGGAGCCCCGCTGACAGGGATCTGCAGCACCCACGGATGCCTCCTGATCGCATGCAGGATGGCCCAGGACCACTCGGTCAGCCCAGCGCGCCAGTCCTGGTCCGCAGTCGCTTCAGGCGGCGGCCCGTAGGCGGCGTCCTGCATGAGTTCCAACAAAACGTCCTTGGCCGCGACATAGCGGTAGAGAGCCATGGTCGACACGCCGACCTCCTTGGCCACGCGTGCCATGGACACCGCCGCCAGCCCGTCGGCGCGGGCGACGTCCAAGCCTGCCTGGACGATCCTGGGCAGGCTCAGGGCAGGTTTGGGGCCCTTGCCGGGACGGTCCCGCAGCCCCCAGGCCACCGCGATGCCGACGGGGATCTCCGATTCCTCGATCTTGCCCACATCCATGCCTCTGTGTATAGCATACGCAGTAAGGTATACGTCATACGCAATAGAGCGTATGGCATACACAGATGGAGGGTTCATGAACGTGCTCATCTCTGGCGCGAGTGTCGCCGGTCCCGCCCTGGCGTATTGGCTGCGCCACCACGGCTTCGAAGTGACTGTGGTGGAGCGGGCCGCCGCGCCTCGCCCCGGCGGTTACAAGGTGGACCTGCGCGGGGTGGCGGTGGAGGTGGCGCGGCGGATGGGGATTCTCGACGAGGTGAGGCGCCGGTCGACCGATATCCGGGGCGGGACGTGGTTGAACGGGGCGGGCAAGACCCTCGCGACACTCGGTCCGGACATGATCGGGTTTCGCGACCCGGGAGACCTGGAGATCATGCGCGGGGATCTGGCTGAGATCCTTCATGCCCGCACCCGAGACGAGGCCGAGTACGTCTTCGGCGACACGATCACCTCGATCACCGATGAGGGCCGCGGGACGCGCGTGACGTTCCGCGATGCGGCACCGCGTACGTTCGACCTCGTAGTGGGGGCCGACGGCCTGCATTCGGGCACTCGCGCGCTCGTCTTCGGCCCGGAGGAGCGGTTCACCGAGGGACTCGGCCTGGGCGTGGCGGTCTTCGGCGTCCCCAACCACCTGGGCCTGGACCGCTGGGAGATGGTCCTGTCGGCCGCCGGGCACGTGGTGAACGTCTACAGCGTGCGGGCGGCGACGGCGGCCAAGGCCCAGTTCTTCTTCCCCGCGCCGCAACGGCCCGTCGACCGGCACGACGTGGCGGCCCAACAGCAGGCCGTCGCGCAGGCGTTCACCGGACACCGATGGGAGGTGCCGCGGTTGCTGGCCGCGATGCCGGAGGCGGGCGACTTCTACTTCGACACCCTGGCGCAGGTACGGATGGATTCCTGGTCGCGTGGGCGCACGGTGCTGCTGGGCGACGCCGCCTACTGCCCCTCACCCGCGTCCGGACAAGGCACCGGCATGGCCCTCGTTGGCGCCTACGTGCTCGCCGGAGAGCTGGCCGCCGCCCAGGGCGACCACCGGGTCGCATTCGCACGGTACGAGGAGGAGATGCGCGGGTTCGTCGAGCTGAACCAGCGGCTGGGCCGCACCGCCGCCAAGGGCATGGTGCCCGCCTCCCGGACCCGCGCGCGCCTGCAGGGCCTCATGCTGCGGATGGCGCCGCACATGCCGGGCAAGGCACGAGTGATGGAAGCCATTATGAAGCCGATCCGGAAAGCGGCCAACGGCATCGAATTGCGCGACTACCCCACCGCGGCACAGCCGACGGCGCGGCCGTAGAAAGGCACATGCCGTTCAACGCGACTTCACAGAGCGATCCGCGCTCGGCGAGGGCCGATCGTCGCCTGCCAGTCGGGCGAGGGCCAGGGCGTGCGCCCGGTCGAGGGATTCCGCGGCGGCGCAAGGGACGTCGGGCCGCACACCGGTGCCTTCCCAGTTCGTGCCGGAGACGGGGTTGATGGCGCGGCCGGTGGGGACCGTGGCTTCCAGGTGGGGGTGCACGGTCCACCCCTTGCACGGGTGTGCGCCGCCGCGGGTGGGCTCGCCGACGACAACTGCGCGGCCGAGCTGTTGCAGGTCGTAGGCCAGTTCTTCAGCGGCGGAGAAGGTGCTGTCGCTGGACAGCACATACAACGGTTTGCTGCCGCCGAAACGCGCGCCCGGAACGTGCGGCAGGCTCCAGGACTGCTCGCTGCGCTCGCCGTCGCGCCAGTACATGGTGTTGAGGTGAGTGCGCTCGTCCAAGAGGTAGCTGCAGATGAAGGCGACGGTGTCCGGGTCGCCGCCCCGGTTGCCGCGAAGGTCCACGATCAGCGCCTGGGCGCGGGAGGCCAGGGTGAGCGCGGCGCTCAGCGGTTCGGCGGCCCAGTCCAGCGGAAACAGCATCGGCGCCAGCTCCACCACGGCGATCCCTCCGTCGAGCAACTCCACCCGGGGCGCACCGCCCAGCGAGGTGTCGAAGTCCCGGCGCATGGAGGCGAGGGTGGCCTCCATCTGCTTGGGGGGCACCGGGTCGGCGTGGTGCTTCAGTCTCAGGTGCTGGTCGTTGTTGACCGACTGCAGATCCGCGGTGACCAGACGGGCGAGCTCCTCGGCGCCGTCGACGTCATAGGCGCCCTCGGCCAGGCGTCGTCGCAGCACGCCGGTGAGCTGCTCGGCTATCTCAGGGAAAACGTAGTGCTCGGTCAGCAGCCGCGCTATCTCGTCGATGACAGGGGCAGGCTGCACCTTCGTCAGAGTCGTCATGGGCAGGGAGTACATCACTGTCCTTGAGAAAACGTCAAAGACGTTCGGACACTCTCGGTAAGCGTGATCAGCCTTGCCACGTGCCATCTCCCTGAGGATGTTCCGCTCGGCGATGAGGCGGAGGATGCCGGCGTTCTCTGTGGCTGTACAGCCAAGGCATTGCACAATCGGCAGGCTATGGGCAGCGAAGCCACATGACCAGGGGATAAGAACCCCCACCCGGAATGTCAACCCACCTGTATCCCGCTTCCACGCGTGCTCCCTCGCTTCGATTCATCTTGTCAGACGGATCTTCATCCCAGAGGCATTCGGGTCGGTCTCCGTGATGCTGGGTGCCCCCTCGATCGGTCCATGGCACCTCTCCGGGGACGAGGGCGGTCAGACCGTTGTCCGCCTGGAAGGAACCGCTGACACCTGGCCCGTTCAGCATGGCGTGTCCCTCGGTCAGCGTGAGGTGGACGCTACCAAGTCGTAGGCGGATCGCTACGAGGCTGCCTATAACTAGAGCAAAACCTATCAGAGCGAGACCTATTCCCCTGGAGAGTGTGACCTGGCCTGTCAGCAGGCGGCGCGTTCGTTGATTGAGGGGCATGGGCGAACAGTAGGCGAAAAAGGCGGGCTCTGCCGACATGCCCGCACTACTTCATCTGCCCGATCGTCCCGTCTGTCATCTATAACCCCGGCACGGCCGCTTACCGCAACCCGGCCATTTGATGGGCCGGGGCTGAGGAACGAAGTCCCGGACCTTCGATCGCCCCCCAACCCCGTATGGTGACCAGCCACAGCGCGATCGCAACCTGTAGTGGTGTGACGGCTCACCCATACCTCGGCCACCTACGACCCTTCAATCAAAGCCACCAAGGTGCACACTTGGCTCATGCGGCAGCGGAGGCTTCTCTTCTTCATCCCAGCGGCCACAAGTGCGGTGGCGGCGGCGTTAATGCCCCTGTCGCTGCCGGTGGGACTCGCTCTTTGGGTGCTCACCCTGGCGGTCGCCATGGGCCTGGCTTTCTGGACGCTGCACCATGTGAATGCGGAACGTGATCGACGCGAGCAGGCGCAAGGGAATGCACCCGAGGAGGCTCGGAGCGCCTGGGCGGCGGCGGGTCGTTGGTTGGCGAGGCACTGAGGTACGACGGGGGGCGCCTACGGCGATGCCCCGCGCGGCGCCCCCCAGGCCGCATGCGCGGCGCGGGGACGTCGGCGCGGGGCGTAGTACGGCGGCGCGCCGCCGCTGGATCGCCTGCGGTGCCTCTCCATGAACGGTGATGAAGACGCTCGGACACAGTCAGATCGGGCTGACGATGAACACCTACGCTCACGTCCTGCCCGAGGTCGGGCGTGAGGCCGTCGATGCGGTCGCGAAGAAACTCTTCGGGTGAGCGCAGAAGCGCAAGGGCCGGCTCCCAAGACGGGGTCCGGCCCCGTTGGCTGTAGAGGATGGCTGTAGTGCGGGCCGAAGCAAGGCCCAACACGCCTGTTTTCGCAGGTGGGCCGCCAGGGACTCGAACCCTGAACCTACGGATTAAAAGTCGTCCGAAAATCGTCTACTGATGTTTGCCTATGTCAGCCACACCTACTGACACTGCATGATTTATTGATCATCTTCTACTAGTGTCCACCCACGTCTACGGACGCTGTTAGCGCCCGTGTTAGCAGGGCTGGGAACAGAGTGCCTGCTTGCAAACGGGAGCCAGTCACTACCTGGGAAGCTCCTCGTCCTGTTCCGGCGCGTGGTAATGGGGGTCGGAGTGAGGAGTTGTGCGGCTCTGTTGCTGCACTTCGCTGACGTGACACTCTGGAGCCAGATCGACCGATGGAGCAACCCATGCGTGTCACTGGATGGAACAACGGCAGCCATCGCGCCACTGGTTCTGGCTACGGGCTTCGGATCTTCAAGGTGGACCGGGACCGATTCTTTGACCGCCGCTGGCACAGCGTGTTTCTAGAACTGGAAAACGATCAAGTCGTCAGTGTCCCCGTCACACCATCTTTCTGGCGGCGCTGTGCTGAACTCAGAAGCGGAGAAATTGGCCATTGGCTCATCAAGCAAGACCTGAAGCCGTCCCCCGGAGGCCCCAATGACCCACCAACCTGTCATACCTGTACCCGAGGCTGCCCCCACCCGGCCTCGTCCGCGTGCGCGCTCCGTGAGCGTCGTGCTCGCCATGCTGGCCGCCGTGGTCGCCGGCATCGGGCTGGTCGCCGGCACTGCCGGTGCGGCGACCATCCAGTCCGCAGTTCCCGCAGCGGCCACCCCCACGCCGAGCAGCACTGCGGGCGTCCTGCCGACCCCGAGCACGACGCCGACCACCTGCCCCACGTCGCCGACGGCGCTCATTCCATGGGGGACGGCGAGCCCAGCCGTGGCCAATGGCGACACCCTGCCGCCCACGCCGCACGGCGGGCCGGTCTTCACCGAGTGCGGACCGACCGTCGTGGTCAGCTGGGCGCCCGCCACCGACAACGTCGGCGTGGTCGGCTACTACATCCTGCGCAACATCAACCAGTCCGAACAGTTCTACCGCTACTTCGTGACGGGCACCTCGTTCGCGGTCAGCCACGTTGAGGGGCACGAGGTCTACACGGTCACGGCCGTGGACGCTGCCGGCAACGCCTCCGGACTTGGCCAAGCCACCACGGGATGCTGGTCGGCGTCCTGCCTGCCGCCGTCGCCGTCGCCGTCGCCGTCTGGTGGGTACCCGTACGGCTACCCCGGCCATCAGATGCTGACGGTCAACGGGTCAACCGCCACCGTGAGTTGGGCCGCGGCCGGCAGCGTGCCTGTCGTGAGCTACCTGGTCGGCCACCAGTGGTGGGAGGTCGGCGGGACGGTCCACGCCGAGTTCGTCACCGTTCCGGTCACCACGACCAGCCAGACCCTCAGCATCGCCGCCCCCGGCCTCCACATTTTCTGGGTCAGCGCCCTGGACGCGGCGGGCAACATCTCGCCGGCGCCCAACAGTCTCGACTACGGTGTCCCCGTGCCGAGCCCGACCGTGCTCCCACCCACCAGCTGCACGGTCACCTACACCATTAACAGCCAATGGCCCGGCGGATTCCACACCGACGTGAAGATCCTCAACACCGGCAAGACCACCGTCCACGGCTGGCGGCTCACCTTCACCTTCGCCAACGGCCAGACGATCTCCCAGATCTGGAACGCCGTCCAAGTATCCAACGGCGTGTCCCCCACGGTCGCCCACGCCGACTGGAATCCGGACATCGCGGGCGGGGCCACCGTCTCCTTCGGATTCATCGGCACCTGGACCGGCACCAACTCGCGGCCCGTGGAGTACGCGCTCAACGGGTCGAAATGCTCAGCCGCCTGACCGGCGCAGCGGAGGCGCCGGCGCGCTGATCCGTCGGCTCGACGTCGTGGACACCGGCAACTGATCTGGAACACGAGAAAGCCCAGGTCATCGGCTGATGACCTGGGCTTTCGTGCTGCGCGGCCGGGAGGACTCGAACCCCCAACCTTCTGATCCGTAGGGAAGGGCTGAAGTTGCCCCGGTTGTGTGGACAGATCGGGGTTTGCGGCTACGCGGCAGCGTAGCGGTCTTGTTCGGCGTTGTATCGGCGTTCGTATTCGGCCGGGCTGAGCATGCCCAGGGTCGAGTGGCGGCGGCGGGGGTTGTAGAACCCTTCGATGAAGTCGAAGCAGGCGGCCTTGGCCTGCGCGCGGGTGGCGAAGTGATGCCGGTCGAGCAACTCGGTCTCCAAAGTTGCGAAGAAGCTCTCGGTGACCGCGTTGTCGAAGCAGTCCGCGACCGTCCCGGTCGAGGTCCGGATGCCTGCTGACCTGCACCGTTGACTGAACGACAGCGACGTATACTGCGATCCCTGGTCGCTGTGACGGATCACCCCTGGGGCCGGTCGGCGATTCCAAATCGCCATCTCCAGAGCGTCGATGACCAACTCGGTGCGCATGTGATCGGTCATCGCCCACCCCACGATCCGCCGGGAGAACACATCCAGCACGACCGCCAGATACAGCCATCCCTCGCCGGTCGGCACGTAGGTGATGTCGGCCGTCAAGGTCCGATCCGGTGCCGGAGCGGTGAAGTCCCGCTTCACCAGATCCTCAGCCGGCGTCGCCGCGGGATCGCGGCGGGTCAGCCCGCGCCTGCGGCGCCGATGCACTCCTTCAAGCCGGGCGGCGCGCATCAGCCGGGCCACCCGCTTGCGCCCGATACGCACGCCGTACTCCTGGCGCAGCTCGGCATGGACACGCGGAGAACCGTAGGTTCCCCGGGATCCAGCGTGGATCTTGGTGATCGTGTCCGTCAGGGCCTCGTCCTGCCGGGCCCGATGCGAAGGGCCGCGGCTCTTCCAGGCGTAGTAGCCCTGGCGCGACACACCCACCACCCGGGCCAGAAGGCAGACGCCATAGCGTGTCTTCTCCGCGTCGATCAGCCGGTACTTCATCTCGGCCGATCCGTCTCCCGCGCGAAGAAAACCGCGGCCTTCTTCAGGATCTCCCGCTCTTCCCGCAGCTGACGGACCTCCCGCCGCAGCCGAGCCAGCTCCTGTTTCTCGGCGCTGGTCAGGCCGTCGTCGCGGCGGCCTTCATCGCGGTCGGCCTGGACCACCCAGTTACGAATGGATTGCGCGGTCGGCTCGAACTCCTTGGCCAGTTCCTCCGGCGTCCGGCCGGCGCGGACCAGCTCCACCATCTGCCGCCGGAACTCCGGCGGGTACGGCGGACGTGACATCGGCACTTGTGAACTCCTCCCGGGACACATCGTCCCAAGCGATCAGGTGTCCACAAGACCGGGGCAACATCAAGCTGGTCAATCTGCGCTGGTCGAATGTCGATTTCGGTGGAAAGACGATCACCATTGCCGGGTCGGCCGGCGTCGTGGATGGTGAGCGCATCGAGGGCACCACGAAGAGCGGGCGGATTCGGGTGGTGAGCATCGACGACGAGACCGTTGCCGTCCTCAGGGAGCACCAGGCGCGGCAGGAGGCCGACAAGGCGGCGGCGGGGGAGGAGTGGAGCGGGCCGAAGGATCTCCACGTCTTCACGACGGGCTTCGGGCGGCCGATCTACCCCGACACCGTCACCCAGTTGATCCGGGACCTCGTGAAGGCGCACAACGCCGCACAGCCGTCCGCAGAGCGGCTGCCGTTCGCGCGACTGCATGACCTCCGACATGTCCACGCCACCACGCTCCTGCTGGCCGGCGTCCCGGTACACGTGGTCGCCGCGCGACTCGGGCACGCGGACCCTGCCATCACGCTCAGGGTGTACGCCCATGTGATCCGGTCGGCGGAAGCATCCGCGGCTGATGTCTTCGTGCAGGCGCTGAAGGGGGCGCCGTAGGGCCGCTGTTAGCAAAGGTGTTGGCAAACATCCTCGGACGCATGGCGCTCCGGGGGTGTTTTCGCAGGTGGGCCGCCAGGGACTCGAACCCTGAACCTACGGATTAAAAGTCCGCAGCTCTGCCATTGAGCTAGCGGCCCGGCATGGATTGCAGGGTACTGAGCGTACCGCGCCTCGCGCGACCGCCTACCACCTCTCGCGGGGCGGCAAGGGGCGGTGTGCCGGGCGACGCTGCCTTCACCTACAGGTGGTGCCCTGTCAGGGTAAGGCTCAAGCAGCGGCTTCGGCTCTCGTGGCTTCAGGGCGTCACCAGGGTCGGGCCAGGGGGAATCCCGATGTGCGAAGAGGGGCCCCGAGGGCAGTCTTGAGACATGAACGAGATGAACCTCCACGGTCACTCCACCAAGGAACTCCGCCGCACCCGCGAAGGCAGGATCGTCGCCGGCGTCTGCTCCGGCGCCGCCGAGTTCACCGGCATCGACGCCAACATCCTGCGCCTCGCGCTCGCCGTCGCCACCTTCTTCGGCGGCCTCGGCGTCGGCATCTACGCCGTCGCCTGGCTGCTGATCCCCGAAGAGGGCAAGAACGGTTCGATCGTCCAGGACCTCATCAACAAGCAGAAGAGCGACAGCGGGTCCGCCTGGCACCAGGTCTCCTCGTACTGGCAGCCGTCGCAGACCCCGCAGGACGGCCGCGCGCCGTACGGTGACCAGCCCACCGGCCAGTCGCCCTACACGGCCCCCTCCGCCGCCCAGCCGCAGTCGCAGTCGCCGACGAGCCGGCCGCAGTCGCCGGTGGACGAGCCCCCCGCCACCATCTAGCTCACCTGGGTGCGGACCCTGGTGATTATCTCGGTGCGAGTCTCGGTCCAGAGCATGGCCAGCAGTGCGGCGACGCACAGCCCGGCCGCCCCCGCGAGGGCGACCACCGGCTCTGGGCCGAGTGCCTGCGCGGCGGCGCCTCCGATGAGGATGCCCAAGCCCTGGGCGGCCAGCAGGCCGGACTGCACCAGCCCGAAGGCCTGGCCGCGGCGGCCGGGCGGAACGCATTGCACGAAGGCGGCGTTGGCCGCGAGCTGGTACGCCCCTCCGAGCCCCGCGAGCATCCACAGGACCAGGACGACGGCCAGCGGAGGCCGCGTCGCGCAGCCGATGAGCGGTGCGCAGCTCAGCATGGCCATCCACCCCATGGCGCGCAGGCGCCCGGTGGGGGCCACGAACCGGCTGAACACGAAGGCCCCGATGACCGTGCCGGTCGGCATGGCGGCCATGAGCAGACCGGTGATCAACGTGACCTCTCGAGCATCGTCGCCCAGCGTGACGGCGTACGGCACGGCGATGCCCTCGGGGAGTACGTAGAAGCCGCAGAGCCACGCGAACAACACCAGAGTGCGCAGCCGCCGGTCGCCGAAGACCAGCCGGGCGCCCGATTTGGTCATGGCCCACATGGACGCGTGGACGCCGTCCTCGGGAGCCGGCGGGGGACGCCGGCGCAGCCCGAGCGTGAGGATCAGCCCGGAGGCCAGGAAGGTCGCGGCGTTCAGCGCGAGCCCTTCGTAGGCGCCGATGGCGGCGATCACTCCGGCGCCCGCGGCGAACCCGAGCATCTGGACCACCTGGTTCGTCATGTTCTGCAGTGCCGAGCCGGCGACGTACCGGTCGCCTTCGAGGATCTCGGGCAGCAGCGCGGCGCGCGCGGCCGTGAAGGGCGAGCTGAGCAGGACGACGCAGAACACCAGAACGCACAGCACGGGGAACGGCGTGCTCGGCAGGGCCATCAGACCCACCAGCACCGCTCGCGCCAGGTCGCACACGATCATGATGCGGCGGCGCGCGAACCGGTCGGCGAGCCCGGCCAGCACGGGACCCCCGAGGATGGGCGGGAGGTAGGTCAGGGCGTACACGGCCGCGGTGGCCAGCGGAGACCCCGTCCGGTCGTAGACGAGGAGGGCCAGCGCCACCTGGGCGAGCTGGTCGCCGAGCAAGGACAGGCATTGGCCGAGCCACAGCGCACGGAATTCGCCGATGGCGATGACCTCGCCGTACGTTGCCTGGCTTTCGGGCGAGCGGCGGTGCCGCCCGGGCAGCCGGCTGGGCCTGATGGCCGCCATATGACTCCGGTGGGCTCGCTGGGCCGTTCCTGACAGTCCGTGTTCAGTATGTCACCTACGGTGCCCGGTCCGCCGCTCGTTTCGCAAGCCCGATGGCGGCACCAAGGGCCGTGACCAGCCCGTCCTCGTGCGCTACGTCCGGATGACGTCAGGTATGGGATGGACGGCGGCATCCCGGGGCGACGGGTACGCGGCAGACATCGAGAGTGGCCGGGCGCCCTTGGCGCCGGCGGATCCGCGCTGTGACGGGACGAGAACCGGGCTTCAGGCAGGGGAGGGGGCTACCAGCCCAGCTCGTGCAGACGGTCATCGTCGATCCCGAAATGGTGGGCGATCTCGTGGACCACGGTGATCTGCACCTCTTCCACGACCTCGTCCTCTGTCTCGCAGATTTCGCAGATCGGGTTGCGGTAGATCTCGATGCGGTCCGGGAGGACTCCCGCATACCAGTCGCCCCGTTCGGTCAGGGGGATGCCGGTGTACAGCCCGAGCAGCCCCGGCTCGGGCGGATCGTCGACGACGACCATGACGACGTTCTCCATGACCTGGGCCAGCTCGGGCGGGATCGTGTCCAGCGCCTCGGCCACGAGCTCCTCGAACTTCTCCCGCGAAACCTCCACCACCGGTCAATCGTGTCATTGGTGTGGGACGTCGCGTAACCACGATCAGCCGTCTTGACTGGCGCCGACACGCGGGCTGACTCGTCGTGGCTATGAGTGGGGCCGGGTTTTCGGGTAGGCAAGACGGCGATGAATCTGATGCGCTGGAAGGCGACCGCTCAGCGGCTGAACGAACGGCGCGCCGTGCGCCGCAGTGTGAACGCCCTGCTCATCGCCGTCGTCGCGCTGGCGGGGGCATGGCTCGGCCTCGCGATCGGCGCCCATGTCCGCACCGCCGTGGGCCCCGCGGAGATCGGGATGAGCCTGCGGCCCTCGTGGGGCGGCCAGACGGTCGTGGACATCCGTCCCCTCGGCACCCTGCGCTTCGACTCCCATAACGGGCCCATCCAGCTCGGTCTGAGCCTGGACGGCATCCGCGCGGACGTGGCGCAGCGGCTCCTGGAGAGTCCGCGCTGGGCGGAGACCCTTCCGGACCTGATCGAGGCGGACCTTCAGGAGGGCCTGCGCGAGCTGGTGATCAGGGCCACGCTGTTCGCGGTGGCAGGAGGGGCGCTCGCGGGGCTCATCGTGTTCCGCCATTGGCGCAGCGCTTTGTGGACGGGTCTGGGCAGCCTGGTGGCGATGGGACTCGTCGCGCTGCTTGCGGTGCTGACCTTCAACCCCCGGTCCATCGCCGAGCCGCGCTACACCGGCCTGCTCACCGGTGTCCCCTCGCTCATCGGCAGCGCCGAGTCGATCGTCACCCGCTTCTCGGAGTACAGGACGCAGCTCGCCAAGCTGGTGACCAACGTCTCGCAGCTCTACCACGCGGGCACCACCCTGCCGGTGTACTCGCCGGACCCCAACACGTTGCGCGTTCTGCATGTCTCGGACATCCATCTCAATCCCGTCGCCTGGAGCACGATCCGCTCGCTGAAGGATGAGTTCAAGATCAATATGGTTCTGGACACGGGCGACATCGCCGACCACGGGACCAAGGCCGAGAACAAGTTCGTCGAGGAGATCGGCGAACTCGGAGTCCCGTACGTCTACGTGCGCGGCAACCACGACTCCATCGGCACGCAGCACGCCGTCGCCCAGCAGAAGAACGCCGTCGTCCTGGACGGCGGTGAGAAGACCGTGGAGGGCCTGCGGATCTACGGGGTGGGCGACCCGCGGTTCACTCCCGACAAGTCGGTCGACGTCAAGTCGGACGCCCAGCTGCTCACGGATCTCGGGCGCTTCCACGCCGAGCGGCTGACCTCCCCCGCGAACGCCGCGCCCACCGGCAGGAAGCCGCCGCACGCGGCGGCCAGACCGTCCCGGTCCTCCGGCCACGGCTCCCCGTCCCCGTCCAGGCGGCCCTCGCCGTCCCCTTCCCCCTCTCCCTCTCCGGCGGCGACCAGGGGGCCCGCTGGGACCGACGCCGCCAAGAAGATCACCGTCGATCTCGTCGCCGTACACGACCCCACCATCGGACGGGCCTTCAGCGGGGCCGTCCCCCTCGTCCTGGCCGGCCACGTGCACGAACGCTCCACCGAGATGCTCAAGTCCGGTACTCGGCTCATGATCCAGGGCTCGACCGGCGCCGCGGGCCTGCGCGGGCTGGAACATGACGAGCCCACGCCCATCCAGGCGTCCGTGCTCTACTTCGACAGGAAGACCCATCGCCTCCAGGCCTGGGACGACGTCACGCTCGGCGGCTTCGGAGAGCAATGGGTGCAGATTCAACGTAACGTCGAGCCCGAGCCTGGACGTACAATTCTTCCAGAGCCGCTCGTCGCCTCGTCGCCAGCGAAGCCGGTCGACTCCACCGCGACACCATCCAGAAGATGACCACTTTGGCATCTGGGGCGCAGTCCCCTATGCTTCAGGAGTCCCCGACGGAAGGCGTCACGGATCCAGGGCGAGAGTCCTGAGCCCCCATCGTCTAGCGGCCTAGGACACCGCCCTTTCAAGGCGGCGGCACGGGTTCGAATCCCGTTGGGGGCACGCGCGAGCACGGCTCGCCAGAACGACGGAGGTCGAAGATCTCCGAAGAGCTGGTAGGCTAAGCGAGCGCAAAGGCCGAGAGCCACAAGCTCCCGGTGACAAGCAAGGCAAGCAAGGTCCTGTAGAGCAGTTTGGAGTGCTCGCCACCCTGTCAAGGTGGAGGTCGCGGGTTCAAGTCCCGTCAGGACCGCTCTGGTAGGTGTCATCTCACCACCGGGTCAGGTAGCTCAGTCGGTACGAGCGTCCGCCTGAAAAGCGGAAGGTCGGCGGTTCGACCCCGCCCCTGACCACACATCCAGAACAGCCAAAACGCCCCGAGCATCCGTGCTACGGGGCGTTTTTGATCTCCAGTGACAGCGACACTGACAGCAACGGCTCTGTGAGAACCGAGTCGGCTCTAGGCGGCTCTCACAAGGTCCGCTCTCGCACCGCCACTCCCTGTGGCACGACGCCCTCTCCAAGATCTGGCAGGCCTCACAGCCCGCCGGCGGTTCGCAAGGAGAGCGGTATCCACCGTTCGGTGGATTTTCTGGTCAGCATCATTCGCGGTTGATCATGGCTGGCAGGTCGATTCGCCGCGAAGGCGAGCACAAGATGCTTGAGCCATGGCAGTCATCGAAGTCACAGACCTCCGCAAGAGGTACGCAGATCTGACAGTTCTGGACGGCGTGTCGTTCTCCGTGGAGGAGGGCGAGATCTTCGGCATCCTCGGCCCGAACGGCACCGGTAAGACGACCACCGTGGAGTCTGTGGAGGGCCTGCGACGCCCGGACAGTGGGTCGATCAAGGTCCTTGGGCTCGACCCGTTCGAGGACGGGCCCAAGGTCCGTGAGCTGATCGGGGTGCAGCTCCAGCAGACCCAACTGCCGGAGAACCTGAAGGTATGGGAGGCGCTCGATCTGTATGCCTCCTTCTACGCCAAGCCCCATGACTGGCGGGAACTGCTGGAGGAGTGGGGGCTGGCCGACAAGCGCAACGCCCGCTTCGGGAAGCTGTCGGGCGGTCAGAAGCAGCGCCTGTTCATCGCGCTGGCGCTGGTGGGCAACCCGCGGGTGGCCTTCCTGGACGAGCTAACCACGGGCCTGGACCCGCAGGCCCGCCGTGCCACCTGGGAGCTGATCAAGCAGGTCCGGGCGAGCGGCGTGACCGTGGTGTTGGTCAGCCACTTCATGGACGAGGTCGAGGAGTTGTGCGACCGCGTCGCGGTGTTCAACCACGGCAAGGTCGTGGCGGTCGACAGTCCGGCCGGGCTGGTCGGCGGAGAGCACCGGATGCGGTTCACGCTGATGGCGGGCGACATGGTCGGCCTGGAAGGGCTGCCAGGGGTGACCGGTGTGTCCAGGGAGGGGGACCGGGTGGTCGTCTCGGGCAGGGGCGACTTCGCCACGGCGGTCACCGCGCATCTGGCCCGCCACCAGGTCCTGGTCAGTGATCTCCGCCTCGACAGGCGCACTCTGGAAGACGCGTTCACCGCCCTGACCGGCCGGTCCTTCGGCTGAGGAAGCAGATCATGATGAAACTCGCCATTGTCGAGACCAAGCTGCTGACGCGCGAGCCCGGGGCGCTGTTCTCGCTGCTCATACCGTTGTTCATCCTGGTGGTGTTCGGCAGCTCGATCGAGCCGGGTGACACCGTGCTGCTGCCTATGGCGCTGGCCATCGCCGTCGGGCTGGTGAGTCTGTACCTGCTGCCCACCACTCTGGCGACCTACCGCGAGCGGGGCATACTGCGCAGGCTGTCCACCACGCCGGTGCGTCCAGGGAACCTGCTGATGGTGCAGCTGCTCCTGCAGCTGGTCCTGGCGGTGACCGCGTGCGGGCTGCTGATGGCGGTCGCGGGCACCGTCCTCGGCGCTCATCTGCCCAGCCGGGTGCTGTCCGGTGTGCTGGTGTTCCTTGTCGGTACGGCGAGCATGTTCGCGATCGGCCTGCTCATCGCGGCGCTGGCGCCGAACGGCCGGGCCGCCAACGGGATCGGGGTGCTGCTGTACTTCCCGATGGCCTACCTCGCCGGGCTCATCCAGCCGACGCATCAGATGCCCGCTATCGTGGCGGCCATTGGGGAGTACACCCCGCTGGGTGCTTTCGGGCGAAGCATGCGGGATGTCTGGGCGGGCAGTGCTCCCAGCCCCTTGCTGCTGGGGGTGATGGCCGCCTATGCCCTGGTCATCAGCATCGCGGCGGCCAAGTTCTTCCGCTGGGAGTGAAGCATGACCGGGCGGCTCGACCGATGGGAGCACCTGCTGGAGCGGCAGCTGGCGGCCGCGCCGTACGTGCTGCTGGCGGTCTCCATGGTGCTCTCCCTGCTCACCGGCGGCAACCCGTGGGTCACGTCCGGCGTGGCCGCGCTCGCCGCCGCCTGGATGTGGTCGGCGCCGCGGGGCCCGGTCTACGTGGCCGGGCTGGTGGTGCTGATCGGCGCGCTGTGTACGCAGGGCATATGGTTCGCGAGCTTCTTTGGCTTCGTTGGATATCTGCACTCTTGGCAGTACCTGAAGGGGAAGTGGCGTTTCGTCGGATTGACCGCTACGGCGGCGATCTGCGTCGCGACCTACCGTGGGGGCCTGCCCGAGCCCACCGCGTCCGCAACCCTCACCTACCTCTTCTTCACCGCCGCCATCGTCGCGGCGGTGGGCCTGTTCAGCTTCGCCGGCGAGATCACCGCCGAGCGGAGCGCCCAGCGCAAGCTGATGGTGGCGCGGCTGGAGGAGGCCATGCGGGAGAACGCGGGCCTGCATGCCCAGCTCCTGGTCCAGGCCCGAGAGGCGGGCGTACTCGACGAGCGGCAACGCATGGCGGCTGAGATCCACGACACCCTCGCCCAGGGCCTGACCGGCATCATCACTCAGCTTCAGGCGGCCATGGCGGCCAAGCAGGCCGAGGACCGGCGCCGCCGTGTGGACAACGCGATCGGGCTGGCGCGGGAGAGCCTGGCCGAGGCCCGGCGCTCCGTGCACGCGGTGGGCCCGGGCCAACTGGAGGCGGCACCGCTGTCCCAGGCACTGAACGACGTCCTGACCCATTGGGGCGAACTCAACGGGGTGCGTGCTGATTTCACCGTCACTGGTACGGTCCGTGCCATGCATCCGGAGGTGGAGGAGACGCTGCTGCGCACGGCGCAGGAGGCCTTGGCCAACGCGGCCAAGCACGCCGGCGCGTCCCGGATCGGGTTGACCCTGTCGTACATGGAGGACGTGGTCACCCTGGACGTCCGCGACGATGGCGCCGGATTCGACCCCGAGCGTGTCCGCGACGGCGGCGGCTTCGGTCTGACGGCGATGCGCAAGCGGGTGACCCGGCTGGCGGGCACGCTGGAGATCGAGTCGGAGCCCGGGGCCGGCACCGCGATCTCCGCGAGCGTCCCGGCGGTGGTACGTGGCTGAGACCCCGGTCAGGCTGCTGATCGCCGACGATCACCCCATCGTCCGCGACGGCATCCGCGGCATGTTCGCCGGCGACCCGGACTTCGAGGTGCTCGGCGAGGCGGGGGATGGCGCGCAGGCCGTGGAGCGCGCCCGGGCACTGAACCCCGACGTGATCCTCATGGACCTCCGCATGCCCGGGATGGACGGCGTCACGGCCATCAAGGAACTGGTCAGGCTCGGCATCGCGGCCCGCGTGCTCGTCCTGACCACCTACGACACCGACCGGGACGTCATGCCCGCCATCGAGGCCGGAGCCACCGGCTACCTGCTCAAGGACACCGGCCGCGACGAGCTCGTTCGCGCCGTACGTACCGCGGCGCGGGGTGAGGCCGTGCTGTCCCCGTCGGTCGCCACCCGCCTCCTCGGTCAGGTCCGCGCCCCTGCCGACCCGCTGAGCGCGCGGGAACTGGAAATCCTCCAGCTCATCGCCGACGGCGCCACCAACCGCGAAGCCGCCGCACGCTTGTTCATCAGCGAGGCCACGGTCAAGAGCCATGTGCTGCACATCTACGCCAAACTCGGCGTCAACGACCGCGCGGCCGCCGTCGCCACCGCCTTCCGCCGGGGCCTGCTCACCGTGGAGAACGACCGCTGACGGCGCGTTCTCGCGCCTCCCTCGTGTTCATGCAATATCGACTCATGGCAGTTGAGAGGAGCGACAAGGATGGGGAACGCCAACCCGTACGAGACGATGGGCCTCGGCTACTCGCACCACCGCCGCCCCGACCCTCGCATCGCCGGCCAGATCGACCGGGCCTTGGGCTCCGCCGCGACGGTGATCAACGTGGGCGCCGGAAGCGGCTCCTACGAGCCCCGCGGCAGGCAGGTCATCGCCGTGGAGCCGTCGGCGGTGATGATAAGCCAGCGTCCCCCCGGATCGGCGCCGGTCGTCCAGGGGTACGCCGAGTCCCTCCCGGTCCCTGACAAGTCGTTCGACGCCGCGATGGCCATCCTCACCGTCCACCATTGGACCGACGCGGCCGCCGGCCTCGCCGAGCTGCGCCGAGTGTCCGACCGGCAGATCGTCCTCACCTGGGACCCCGCCGTCACCGCACGATTCTGGCTGGTCGATGAGTACCTCCCGCAGATCGCCGACGCGGAGGCCGGACTCGCCTGTCTCGACGTCGTCCAGAGTTGGTTCCGGCGCGAGGGCGCACGAGTGAGCGTCATCCCCGTGCCGGTGCCGGCCGACTGCACGGACGGCTTCCTGGGCGCGTACTGGAGCCGGCCGCACCACTACCTCGACCCCCACGTCCGCGCCGCCATCTCCGCCCTGGCCAGACTCGACCAGCACCTTGTCGAGCGCGCGATGCGACGCCTCGACATCGACCTCACCACTCGACGCTGGCATGAACGACACGAAGATCTCCTCGACGCCGACACCCTCGACCTCGGCTATCGCCTCGTCACGAGCACGTGACCGCCCCGTGGTCACACGGGGCCGGCTTGAGATCGCCTCCATCGCACCGGGCGCCGCGAGAACGTCGGCCTCCGGTTCCTCATCGCTTCCTGGGCCTGCTCGTCGGTCCTCGGTCAATGACGGAACAGGCCGTTGAGTTCGCTGAAGTCCAGTGAGCCGTCCAGGGCCGTGAGGTTTCCCGTGCCGAGGAGTTCGGCGGCGGCTTCGCGGACCGCGGTGTAGGCGGCCTGGGCCAGTGCGGTCCCCAGGCTGATCCTGCGCACCCCCGCCTGCGTGAGCTCGGTGACGCTCGGTCCACCGGCGACGGCCATGGCGTTGACCGGCAGTGGCGACCGCGCACAGAGGCTGTTCAACATGTCGAGGTCGAGCAGGCCGGGGACGAAAATGCCGTCGGCTCCGGCCTTGGCGTAGGCCTCCGTGCGCGCCAGTACCTCGCCCAGCCGGGCATCGGCCGGACCTATCGCGAACAGGAAGACGTCGGTGCGTGCGTTGACGAAGAGTTTCGGCAGGCCCGCCGCTTCCGCCGCGTCCCTGGCGGCGCGCAGTCTGGCACTCTGCTCGGCGACGTCGAACAGGGGACCGCCGACGGCCGTCGAGTCCTCGAGATTGACGCCCACCGCGCCGGCCTCGATCACCGCCCGCACGGTCGCGGCCACGTCCGCCGGGGCCGGTCCGTACCCTCTCTCCACGTCGACCGTCACCGGCAGGTCGACGGAGTCCACGATGCGCCGGGCGGCCTCCGCCATCTCGCGCCGGCCGAGCCCCTGCCCGTCGCCGCGGCCCAGGGACCAGGACACGCCACCGCTGGTCGTGGCGATCGCCGTTGCGCCGGCCGCGGCGATCACACTCGCGCTGGCGGCGTCCCAGGCGTTGGGCAGCACCAGCACGGACTCGGTGTGCAAGGTGCGGAACAGCAGGGCCTTCCCCTCGATCGCGGCATCGGGGGAGGAGGAGATGTCAACGGACATGGGGACGACCGCCTTCGCGTTGTTCTGCTTTCCGGCACCCTGACTCGTGGGCCCGCCCACGGGATGGTGCCGGGCCGGGAAGTGAAGGTCCACTGATTAAGCTATGGCCGAATCGTGGAACAGATGGAGGCGGCATGAAGGCGCGGCTGACCTTCTCGGTGAACGATCTGGCCGAGACCCGCTTCGCCGTCTCGCCCATGTGGGAGGTCGTCACCAGCCGCAGAGCGCTGGCCGCCGCCACGGTGCCGGATCCCCATCGCGGCTGGGCCGACCAGGTACGCCCGCGGCTCGCGGCGGCGGGTCTCGATCGTGGGTGGCTGGCCGAGATGATTCCGCCCACCGGCCATCTCCCCGATTTCCTCAACCCGGTACCGGCGACCACGTCCAGCGGTCTTTCCGACGAACTCGCCGCCATCGAGGCCACGGACCCCGAGCAGGTACGGCGGGACCTCGACATTCTGGCCGCCGAGCGCGACGGCTCGTTGTCCTCCCGGCTGCGAAGCCTTCACCGGACCCCTCGGCTCTACCTGCCTCGGATCGTCGCGGAGATCGAGGCCTACTGGCGGCTGGCGATAGCGCCCTACTGGGCCAGAATCCGCTCGGTGCTGGAGGCGGACCTCTTCTATCGGGGTCGCCAGGTGGCCGAGCACGGTACGGCCCGGGCGCTCGACCAGTTGCACCACACGGTGCGTTGGGCCGGCGGCGGCCTCCACCTGGTGCAGCGCCACTGCGCCGTCACCCGAATCGAGACCGGGGCCGGGCTGCTCCTGGTGCCGTCGGTCTTCGCCTGGCCGCGAGTGCTGACCCGGTCCGTCGCGTCGGAACCGCCTCAGCTCGCCTACCCTGCGCGGGGGATCGGCACGTTGTGGGAGCGGGGGACCCATGAGGGTATGGAGGCCCTCGCCGCGGTGATCGGCCGATCCCGCGCGCTGATCCTGGCCGAACTGGATTCTCCCGCCTCGACCACCGAACTCGCCCGGCGGTCGGGCCTTTCCGCGGCGGGCGTGTCCCAGCACCTCACCGCGCTGCGGGCCGCCGGCCTGACCAGTACCCACCGAACGGGCCGCTCGGTGCTCTACGCCCGGACCGGTCTCGCCGATGCCCTGCTCACCGCGCAGACGTGAAGGCCCGATCGGCGTGACGCTGACCGTGTGCGCGGCGGCGCGGGCCTACCCCAGGTCGGTGCGGCGGGTGGTGCTGAAGCGGCGTTGGTAGGCGGCGGGGCTGATCGACAGCTTCCGGGCGAAGACCCGTCGCATGCTCTCGTAACCGGGGAACCCGGCGAGGGCCGCGGCCTGCGTCGCGGTGTGTCCTTGGTCGAGCAGCGCCCTGGCCATGTCGAATCGAATGTTCTCCACATACCGGGCCGGCGTTGTGGACAGCTCGTCATGGAAGAGCCGGGTGAGGTGGCGGGTACTCACGTTGAGGTGATCGGCGAGTTCACCGAGCGAGTGGTCACCCCCGGGGTTCGCCGTCACCAGGTCGGTGATCTTACGGAGGGCGGGCGAGCGGGGCGGCGGGCCTTGCAGCCGTGTCGAACGCCGGTTCCGCGGCGACGGGGCCGTCGACCGTGATCCGGATGCCGAGGTTCGACGTGACGTCCGCGCCGGTCGGCGACCGCAGCTCGATCCGGTAGTCGGCGCCGAACCGGTGCGCCTCCTTGAACACCTCCGCGGGGCCTGCGACGTCCAGCAACGTCACTCCGTCGTAGACGAGGACCGCGACGCGATGGGGGGCCGCGTGCACCACGCCGGTCTCTCCGGAACCGGATCCGCGCGGCGACCATCCGGACTCCGGCGGCGCTGACCGCCGTCCGGCCGACGACGCGGGAGGCATGGACACCGTTCATTGGTAGCACACCGTCACCTGAGGGTGACGGGGACCCTCGATCGCCCCGACCGCCGGGCGGGCGCCGAAGTCGGGCGGGCCTCGTCCGGATATAGGTGATTCTTGGCCGGACGAAGGCGGCGCCGCACGCCGACCCATGGGCAGCATGGAAGTGGGACGGACAGTTCCACGATCCGACACGCTTCCCGGAAAGTCAGAGTCATGCCAGAGGTCATCGCGGGGTTGGAGATTCCTGAGACGGCGGCGGTCGCCGAAGCGACCGGGCTCATCCAGGAGACGACGAGCCCCCTCATCTACCACCACTCCCGGCGGGTCTACTTCTTCGGCCTGATCCACGCGCACAAGCTCGGCGTGAAACCGGACCCGGAGTTGCTCTACGTGGCGGCCCTGTTCCACGACACCGGCCTGCTCACCCCCTTCTCCGACGTCGAGCAGCGCTTCGAGGTCGACGGCGCCGACCACGCGCGCAAGTTCCTCGTGGAGCGGGGCTTCTCGACGACCGCCGCCGAGACCGTCTGGGCGGCGATCGCGCTGCACACCACGCCGGGCATCCCCGGCCGGATGGCCCCGGAGATCGCGACCACGCACCTCGGCGTACTGACCGACGTGCTCGGCTTCGGACTGGACGAACTGGAACACGACCAGCTGGAGGAGATCCTCGCCGTCCACCCGCGAGGGAACTTCAAGAACGAGTTTCTGCGGGCCTACTTCGACGGGCTCAAGGACCGTCCCGAGACCACGAACGGCACCGTGAACTCCGACGTGCTCGAGCACTTCATCCCCGGTTTCCGGCGCACGACGACGGTCGAGCGCATCCTCGGCTCGCCCTGGCCGAGCTGACCGGACATCACACCAGGCCACCCGTCGGACGGTGTGAGCCGCTCGGACACGCGCGCCAGAAAGACGATTCCGAGAGCTGAGCTCTCACGACCACCACATATCCACGAACGCCATTGAAAGGATCCGAGTATGCGGGCGATCACCGTGCGGGATCGTGACGCCGGTGTCGGCGGCCTCTCCCTGACCGACATGCCCTACCCCCACGCCGCGGAGAACGACGTCATCGTGCGCGTGCACGCCGCGGGCTTCACCCCCGGAGAGCTCGACTGGCCGACGACATGGTCCGACCGCGCCGGCCGCGACCGGACGCCGAGCATCCCCGGGCACGAGCTGTCCGGAGTCGTGGTCGAACTCGGCTACGGGACCACCGGCCTCACCGTGGGCCAGCGGGTGTTCGGACCGACCGACTGGGCCCGCGACGGATCCCTGGCCGAATACACCGCGGTGGAGGCCCGCAACCTCGCCCCCCTCGCGGCCGACATCGACCACACCGTGGCCGCCGCGCTGCCCATTTCCGGACTGACCGCCTGGCAGGGACTGTTCGACCACGGCCACCTCACCACCGGCCAGACCATCCTCGTTCACGGCGCCGCGGGCGGCGTCGGCTCGATCGCCGTCCAACTCGCGCGGGAGGCCGGCGCCCGCGTGATCGGCACCGGCCGGGCCGGCGACCGTGAGGTCGCGCTGAGCCTCGGCGCGCAGACCTTCCTCGACCTGGACGCCGACGATCTGCGGCACGCCGGCGAGGTGGACGTGGTCTTCGACGTCATCGGCGGCGACATCCTCGCGCGTTCCACCGAACTGGTACGCCCGGGCGGCACTGTCGTCACCATCACCATGCCGCCCACCGCGCAGCCCAAGGACGGGCGAGCCGTCTTCTTCGTCGTCGAACCCGACCGCGCCCGGCTGGCCGACCTCGCCGAGCGCGTCCGGGACGGACGGCTCAAGCCCGTCGTCGGCGCCGTGCGCCCGCTCTCCGAAACGGCCTCCGCCTTCGCCCGCGACCGCCGCGCCCCCGGAAAGACGATCATCCGGGTCGCGGACGAATCCCTGGACGGTTGAGGCGCCCCGAGCCTCGTGAGCCGGGGGGCTGATCTTCGGGGAAGGTGGTTCTGACAGCGACGGCAGCCGCCCGCGGTCGCTGCGGATGCGGGTTCGCGTGGGAAACGCGGCGATGTGGCGTCGAGTCCCTTGGGCGGGTGTCAGGTCACCAGGCCTCTGCGGTAGGCGTAGACGACCGCCTGTACGCGGTCGCGCAGGTCGAGCTTGGTGAGGATGCGTGACACGTAGGTCTTCACGGTCTCCTGGCTGATCACCAGAGTCGCGGCGATCTCGCTGTTGGACAGGCCGTCGGCGATGTGGCGCAGGACCTCCAGTTCGCGCGGGGTCAGTGCGATGTCGCCCGGTGTGCCTTCGGTGGGACGGATGCGCGCCGCGTACCTGCCGACGAGCTGCCGGGTCACCTCGGGCGCCAGCAGCGCGGCGCCTGCCGCGACGGTGCGGATGCCGTGCAGCAACTGCGCTGGTGGGGCGTCTTTGAGCAGGAATCCGCTGGCCCCCGCGCGCAGCGCCTGATACACGTACTCGTCCAGGTTGAACGTCGTCACCACGAGCACCTTGACGGGATGGGCGACTCCGGCGCCGGCCAGCAGGCGGGTCGCCTCGATGCCGTCGAGCACCGGCATGCGCACGTCCATCACCACGATGTCCGGGTTCAGCCGGTGGGCGAGGTCGACCGCGGCGCGACCGTCCCCGCACTCGCCCACCACCTCCAGGTCGGCCTGCGCGTCGATGATCGTCGCGAACCCGGTGCGGATCAGCGCCTGGTCGTCGCAGACCAGGACCCGGATCGGCACGGTCACGACGGGCTCTCCATGGGGATGCGCGCCCGGACGTGGAAGCCGCCGCCGGACTGCCCGCCGGCGCTGAAGTCACCGCCCAGGGCGTCGACCCGCTCGCGCAGCCCGGCGAGGCCCCGCCCGCTCCCGCCCAGCGAGCCGGCGTGCGAGCCGATGTGCGGGCCGTTCCGCGGGTCGGTGTGCGGGCCGTTCCGCGGGTCGGTGTGCGAGCCGGAACCGTCGGTGCCGACCTCCACGGTGATCTCCTTCTCGCCGAAGCGCACGCGGACCACCGTGCGGCTGCCGTGGGCGTATTTGAGGGCGTTCGTCAGGGACTCCTGCACGACCCTATAGGTCACGAACTCGGCGCTGCCGGTCGATCGCGCAGGTGTCCCCTCCTCGATGAACTCCACCGGCTGCCCGGCCCGGCGCGTCTGTTCCACCAGCGCCTGGAGCTCGCCCACCGACGCCAGCCTGACGTCCGCGTCGTGGTCGGGGGTGAGCAGGTCGAGCAGGTGCCGCAGGTCGGCGATGGCCCGTCGGCCGGTGTCGGTGACGGCGCTCAGGGACGCGTCGAGGCGGTCGGGCGCGGCGGTCAGGTAGCGCGCCGCCTCGGCCTGCACGACCATCGCGGTCACGTGGTGGGTCACGACGTCGTGGAGCTCGCGGGCGATGCGGATGCGTTCGGCGGCGCGGGTGGTCTCGGCGACGTGGCGCCGGCGTTCGGCCTCGGCCGCCCGGGTGGAGCGCAGCCAGGACCCGATGCCCCACCCGACAACCAGCAGGAGGTAGAACGTCACGTACCCTTCCGGCCCCTCGGGCGAGCCGAGCCGGTCGAGCGCGAGCGCCAGCGGCAGGTACGCCGCGGACAGCAGGATCGCGGTGAGGCGCCGGTGGCGTTCCAGGTAGGCGCCCGCGCTGACGAGCGCGATCGCCAGGGCGGTGCCCGTGACCGTGTGGTAGGCGCGGAGCTGGTCCAGGGCGAAGCCGAGCGACACCAGGATCAGGCAGACGGCCGGCCATCGCCGGCGCACGGCGAGCGGGAGGCATTCGAGGGCGATCACCACGATGGTCAGCGCGTCGAAGGGGCGGGCCGGCAGGTCGCCGAGCTGGGTCCCGTGGTCGTGAAGCGCCGGCAGGAAGGCCGCGACGGCCAGCAGCAGCGCGAACGAGAGATCCCGGATCGTGACGTCGAGTCGTCGCCACAGATCCGTGATCCGCCGAAGTTCGATCACTGAGGGAGCGTAGCGGTCGCGCCGGTCCGCGCGCCGCCCCGGCCGGGGACCAGGTTGCCGCGCGGGCGGGCCGGCACTATGAGGACGTCGTCACCGTTGTCCTCGCCGGTCCGTGGGAGGTGCGGTGCTTTCCCGGACGGTGAGGGTGGTCGCGAGTTCGAAGCCGGCCTCGGAGGTCTTCTCCCCGCGGCCCAGGGCCAGGGCGAGTTCGGTCGCGGCCACCGCCATCTCGGTGAGCGGCTGGCGGACGGTGGTCAGCGGGGGATCGACGAGGGCGGCGATGGGCAGGTCGTCGAAGCCGACCACGCTCAGGTCGTGAGGGATGCGCAGGTCCATCTCCCGCGCGGCCTGGTAGACGCCGAGCGCCTGCAGGTCGTTGCTCGCGAAGATCGCGGTGGGACGCTCCGGGCGGCCGAGCAGGCCGAGCGCGGCGGTGTGCCCACCCTCCCTGGTGAGCTCGGCCCGCACCACGTGGCCGGCGTCGACCGTCAGGCCGGCGCCCTCCATGGCCGAGCGGTACCCGTCCTGCCGGGCTCGGCAGCACAGGACGTGGTCGGGGCCGCTGACCATCGCGATGCGGCGGTGGCCGAGCTTGAGCAGGTGGCGAGCGGCCGAGCGGCCGCCGTTCCAGCTCGTGGCCCCCACGAACGGCACGTCGTCCGGCAGCTCGACGGTCGGGTCGAAGACGACGAACGGGATGCCCTTGGCGCGCAGTTGATCGCGTTCTTCGTTCGACAGCTGCGCCACCGTCACGACGCAGTCGGGGCGGCGGGCGACGGCGTCGTCGATCCAGTGGTTGGTCTGGTCGCGTTGGGGGCCGAACTCCGTCAGCACGACGCCCACCCGGTGTTCGCGGGCCACCTGTTCGACCCCGCGGATGATCTCCGCGCCCCACAGGTGCTCGAGCCGGTCGAAGACCAGTTCCATCATGTTGGTGCGCTGAGCCGACTTGCGGTACCCGTATTGGCTGATGAGCGCCTCGACACGGGCGCGGGTGTCGGCGGACACGCCGGAGCGGCCGTTGATGACCTTCGACACCGTGGGCACCGAGACCCCGGCGGACTTCGCGATGTAGGCGATGGTCACCGGCCTGGCCGGGTCGCCTCGCGGGAGTTCGTGGTCGGCGACCGGCTCGCCCGTCTCGAGCTGTGACAACTTGGCTTCCTCCTCGGGCCGCATCGTTGGCACCGCATCGTCCCGGAGCCGGCCCGTGGGCCGTTCTCGGCGCCAGACTATCCCGCGCGGCGTGGCCCGAGTCGTGCTCGACCGGCTCATGGTCGAACCAGCCGGACCGTGCCCGCGACGGCGTCCGTTTGTCCGATCACGACGCCTTCCACCGGTTTTCGGACCGCCGGGTCAGCGCTCGGCGATGGTGCGCAGGTAGAGCTCGGCCAGGGCGTGTTCCGATGGGCTGCCCGCTTCAGGAATCCCGACGAACAGGCGCTGCCCGGGGGCGCTGTCGATGGAGAAGGTCTCGTGCCAGAAGGTCACCTCGCCGATCCACCGATGCCGGATCTCGATGGAGTGGTGCGTCTTCGCCCGCACGTCATGACGGGCCCACATCTCACCGAACTCCCCGCTCGCGGCCGACAGCTCCTCGACGAACGCGACCAGCGATGAGATGTCTGGTTCTGTGCCCCACATCGCGCGCAGGTGGGCGACCAGGGACAAGGCGTCCTCCTCCCAGTCCAGGAAGAAATCGCGGGAAGCAGGGTTGAGGAACATCAGCCTCAGCAGGTTGTCCGCGTGTTCCATCCCCTGGAACAGGGCTGAGGCCAGGGCGTTTTGCGCGAGGACGTCCAGCCGGTTGTTCACGATCGTCGAGGGGTAGTCCTCCCATTTCGCCATCAGTTGCAGAACTTTGGGGTTCACCTGGTCGGCGTGGCCGGGAAAGGCCCGCCGGTGCTTTGTGGGGCGAGCGAGGTCGTGAAGGTGCTGGGTGGCTTCCCCATCGAGATCGAGGGCCTCGGCCAGCGCGTTGACCACCTGCTCCGAGGGGCGGGTCTCCCTGCCCTGCTCCAATCGCGTGTAGTAGTCGACGCTGACGCCCGCCAGCACCGCCACTTCGTCTCTGCGCAGGCCCGGTGTCCTCCGGCGGCCCACGGGCGGAAGCCCGACCTTGCTGAGAGGCGTGGCTTGGCGTCGGGCCCGGAGAAAGTAACCAAGACAGCTTGCCATAGCGCGAGCATAGGAACCCGCAGGTCAAGGACCTGCAAAACTACCGCGGCGAATATGGCGGCGCGGCCGGCATTGACGCGTCGCATGGCGGACTCTACGATCCGGAGCAACTTATAAGAAACTTTCCTATAAGTAGGCTCCTCGAGCAGTAAATGGAGATGGCCGTGCGACGTCCTTTCCAGCACCTACTCGCGGCGGCGATCGCCGCCGGCCTCACCACGGTGGCCGTCCCCGCCGAGGCCCTGGCAGCGGCGCCCGTGCCTGCCGGAGACGCGGCGGCGCCCCTACCCGCCGGAGATCCGGCGGCGTCCGTACCTGCCGGAGGTCCGACGGCGTCCGTACCTGCCGGGGGCCAGGCGGCGACGGACGCGGCCGGGCGGGCTCAGGCGCGAACGGGCGGTGGTGACCGGTTCAAGCGGGTCGCCTACTTCGTTCAGTGGGGCATCTACGCCCGGAACTACCACGTCAAGGACGTGGACACCAGCGGCGCCGCCAAGCTGACCCACATCAACTACGCCTTCGGCAACGTCGGCGCCGACGGCACCTGCGTCTCGGCCGACGCGTGGGCCGACTGGCAGCGGCCGGTGTCCGCCGAGGAGAGCGTGGACGGCGTGGCCGACCAGCCGGGTCAGGCGCTCAACGGCAACCTGAACCAGCTCAAGAAGCTCAAGGCCCGCCACCCGGGCCTCAAGGCGCTGATCTCCCTCGGCGGCTGGACCGGCTCGAAGTACTTCTCCGACGCCGTCAGCACCCCCGAGGCCCGCAGTGCGCTGGCCGCCTCCTGCGTCGGCCTCTGGATCAGGGGCGACCTGCCCGGCCTGCCCGCGGGCGCCGGCGCGGGCGTCTTCGACGGCATCGACCTGGACTGGGAGTGGCCGGGCTCGGAGGGCAACGCCGGGAACGTCATCCGGCCGGAGGACAGGCACAACTTCACCCTCTTCGCCGCCGAGCTGCGCCGGCAGCTGAAGGCGTACGACGCCGGCAGCGAGCTCACCGCCTTCCTCCCCGCCGCCGCGGCCAAGATCGACGCCGGCTTCGAGGTCCGCGACGTGTTCCGCAGTCTCGACTTCGCCACGATCCAGGGGTACGACCTGCACGGCTCGTGGGAGACCAGGACCGGCCACAACGGCAACCTGTTCACCGACCGCAGGGACCCGAACCCGGTCAAGTACAGCGTGGACACCACCGTCCGCGACTACCTGTCGCGCGGCGCCCCGGCCAGGAAGATCGTGGTCGGCGTCCCCGCGTACGGGCAGGGGTGGACCGGCGTGCGGTCCACCGGCGACGGGCTGTACGCCGGCGCCACCGGCCCGGCGCCCGCGACCTGGGCGCCCGGCACCGAGGACTACAAGATCCTCGCCGGCAAGCCGGGCAGACGCTACCGCGACCTGCTCACCGGCACGCTGTGGCTGTACGACGGCAACGAGTTCTGGTCCTACGACGACCCGGCGTCGCTGCTGGGCAAGGCCGCCTACATCCGGCTGAAGGGGCTCGGCGGCTCGATGATGTGGTCCATCGACCAGGACGACGCCAAGGCCTCCCTCACCTCGGCCCTCTACAAGATCCTGCGCTGACCACGCCCCTGAACGGCCAGAACGCCCCGGGCTCCCACGCCCGGGGCGTTCGCGTGCCTGCCGGGTTCGCCGGGGTTCGTCTGGGTCCCTGGATCGCCTGGGGTCGCGCGGGTTAACATCCGTTCCATGGCGCTCCCCCGGAGTACCGGTCAGGTTCTGGTGCGCAGCGCGGCGCTCAGCGTCGCGGGCGCCGTCGGTCTGGCCGCACGGCACTACATGGACCATGGCAGCCTCGCCGGCGCTCTCACCGAGGGCGGGTGGCAGCTGCTCTTTGTGTTTCCGTGCCTGTTCTTCGTGCTCTTCCTGGTCTCGTGGGGGCGCCGGGCGATGGAGCGCCGTGGTGAGGGCTCAGAGGCGGGTGGCGCTCACCAGCCAGACGGCGCCGGGAATGCGAACGCCGTCTGAGGTCGCGTACGCGGCGAGCCCTGCGCGCAGTTCCTCCCGTGCCCGATCGACGACGGCCGGATCGACCCCTTCGAGGTTGTGGCGGACGGGCCCCTGGCCGAGGATGAAGTCCGCCGCGTCGGCGGCGTCGCGTCCGTAGTCCATCGGCGCCGCGACGGGCGTGATGGTCACCTCGGCGTACCCCGCCTCGTCGAGCACCTGGTGGATGCGGGCGGGGTCGAGCAGCGACCCCATGCCCCGTGACGCGGGCGACGGCCCTCGCATGAGCGGCCTGAGCGCCGCGGTGGCGCGGGCGTAGTCGGTGTCGGGGCCGCCGCCCTGCGGGCCCATGAACACCAGCCGCCCGCCCGGCCGCAGCGCCCGCCGGATGTTGGCGAACCCGGCCACCACGTCGCCGAAGAACATCACCCCGCCCCGGCTGATCGCGACGTCGAAGGCTCCCTCCGGGAAGGGGTGCACCTGGGCGTCCCCCTGCTCGAAGGCGACGTTCGCGACGCCCTGCCCGGCCGCGTCGGCGCGGGCGCGTTCCAGCATCGGCGCCGAGATGTCGACGCCGAGGACGTGCCCCCGCGACGCCTTGCGCGCGGCGGCCAGCGTGGGCTCGGCGGTACCGCAGCCGACGTCGAGGACGCGGTCGTCCTCGCCGATCGCGGCGACCTGGAAGAACGGGTCGTTGAACGCGGCCATCATCGCGTTGTAGCGCTCCGCGTCGTTCGCCCAGTTGACCCCCTCCCAGCCGTTCCACGCTTCCGCCTGCTGGGTGTTGGCGATGACCCGCATGGTTCCTCCCGCGTCCGTCCGTTCGCCCGCTTTCGCCGGGCCGAATTTCACTAGATGCGAACTCTAGTGTTCGACTCTAGAGATAAGCTACAGGCATGACCGACGTCAAGAGCACGGGCAAGCGGACCGCGAAGGCGAGACAGACCCGCGAGCGCATGCTGGACGCCGCCCGCGAGCTGTTCGTGCAGCGCGGTTACGGCGCGACGGCGCTGCAGGAGATCGCCGACCGGGCCGGGGTCGCCGTGCAGACGATCTACTTCACGTTCGGCAACAAGCGCGCACTGCTCAAAGAACTGATCGACGTGTCGATCGCGGGCGACGACGAGCCGGTCGCGACGATGGAGCGGCCGTGGTTCACCGACGCTCTCGCCGCCGAGACCGCCGGCGTCCACCTGCGGCTGCACGTCCAGGGCACGCGGGCGATCCTCGAACGGGTGGCGCCGATCATCGAGATGCTGCGCGCCGCCGCGGCGGCCGACCCGGCGATCGCCGGGCTCTGGGAGCAGGACGCCGACCCGAGGTTCACCGTCCACGCGACGGCCGCGCGGTCTCTGGTCGCCAAGCCCGGGGCCCGTCAGGGGGTGACGGCCGAGCACGCCGCCGATCTGCTGTTCGGCCTGCTCAGCCCGGAGCTCTACCTGGTGTTCGTCCGCGACCGCGGCTGGTCGCCCGTCAAGTGGGAACGCTGGTCCTACGAGGCGCTGAGCTCCGAGCTCTGCTCCGAGTGAGACGCCGCCCGACCGGCGGCGGTCGCGGGTCAGCCGAGCGAGGCGTACGCGCGTGCGGACGGGCTGCCGGGCTCGGCCTGTCCGATGACGATGAACTGGCCCGGGGCGCTGCCGACGCGCAGCGTCTCGTACTGCAGGGTCATCTCGCCGACGTCGCGGTGGCGGTAGCGGATCGGCATCTTCGTTCTGACCCGCACGTCGTGCCGGGCCCAGATGTGGCGGAAGTCGTCGCTTGCCGCCGAGAGCTCCTCCACCAGTTCGCGCACCAGCGGATCGCGGCCCGCGTCGGAGGCGGCGCGCAGGTGTGCCGTGAAGGCGCGGGCCTCCTGCTCCCAGTCCACGTAGAACTCGCGTGCCGCCGGACACAAGAAGATCAGCCGCAGCACGTTGTCCGCGATGTCCATCCCGCGGTACAGGGCGGCGGCCCGCCGGTTCCTGGCCAGGTAGTCCATCCGGCGGTTGACGACGAAGGCGACCACGTGGTCGCAGCCCTCCAGGAACCGGAGCATGTGCGGTGAGATCTCCTCGTCCCCGCCGAGCTGCCGGCGTCCACACTCCTGGGGGTGCGCGAGACGGTACAGGTACTCGGTCGCCTCAGGGCAGAGCTCGAGGGCGCGCGCCAGGGCCTGGAGCACCTGCGCCGACGGACGGAGCTCTCTTCCCTGCTCCAGCCGGGTGTAGTAGTCGCTGCTGACGCCGGCCAGCATGGCCACCTCCTCACGGCGCAGGCCCGGCGTCCGGCGCTCACCGTGCCACGGCCCGGCGCGGTCGACGGTGGCGAGCCGGCGCCGGGCGCGAAGGAAGTCCCCCAAGGCGCTTGCCATATCACCAGGTTACGAAATCGCAGGTAAAGCCGCACAGGCGCGAGCCGTTCCCTCGCCGGGCGGGGGAAGGACACGGCCGCGCCGCCGGGCCGTGCGGCTAGTGGTACTTGTAGAGCCTGGTGGCGACCCGGTGGCCGAGGTCGAACACCGAGGCGCGGTACTTGCTGACGCGCACGTCGCCGTGCTCGGCCTTGCCGCAGGTGTTCACCCCCGCCAGCTGGTGGATCTCGAAACGCGCCGTCGGATCGCCGCCGAGGAAGTACTCCGCGCGGGCCTGACGCCGGTCGGCGCTGGTGTCGCACGCGTAGACGACCGTCTGCTTCCGGTCGGCGAAGCACGTGGAGGCGGCGCTCTTCGTCGAAGTGCAGATCTGGGAGCGCGCCCGCGCCGTGGACGGGGTGACATCGGTGTCCCGCTTGACGGGGTACTCGGTGTCGCTGCGCACGGTCTTCCACCGGCTGACCTTGATCCGGTGGTTGCCCTTGTAGACCGCGGCCCTGAACGTCACGGTGGCGCCGATCTCGCGGTTGCTCCGGATCTCGCCCTCGTGCCCCAGGTTGTGGATGACGTACTTGGTGCCCAGGTAGCCGTTCAGGTAGTACTCGACCACGGCGTGGTACCTGTCGGGCGCGGTGTCCTCCACCGAGATCCCCGGACGGTCGCTCTCGTCCGCTCCCACGCACGCCGCCGCGCCCCGGATGCGCAGGCAGGTGGTGGGCTTCGCCGCGTTCACCGAGTTCGCCGCGTTCGCCGCGTCCGCCGTACCGGTGGCCGCGGGCGCCGCGGCGGCGACGACCAGGCCGGCGGTGGCCGGAGCACGGGCGAGGGCCGGCTCCGGCGTGGTCGCGGCGAGGGCGCCCGCCGAGGTCAGGACCGCCGCCGCGGCGGTGGTGACGGTCACCGACAACAGGGCCCGTAAAGGGATTGTCCGCTCCATGCTGGCTTAGATGCCGATCACGCCGATTATGTTGTCGACGAATTCGGCTTTCGTGCGGCGATCGTGCTCAGAGAGGACGCTCACCACCGGGTCACCCGCCGCTTTCACTCCGCCGATCGCGCCGATCGCGCCGATCGGGCTTCCGCCGGGGGAACGGGGGTGCTCAGCCCGCCATCCGGGCGCGCAGGGCCTGGACGGACCAGCCGAGCGCCGGGGCGAGGGAGGGAGGCGCCGACCAGCCGTTGATCACGGCGAGCAGGTGGAGGTACCGCTCTCTGCGAGGGGCCTCCGCGGCCTCCAGCCGGGTCAGCAGCCGGCGTCGCAGCTCGTCGTCGTCGCGACGGCGCACCAGGCGCGCGTACTCGGCCACGACCGCGTCGACGATCGGGCCGGCGGCGGGTGAGGAGGGGGCGATGCCGGCCTCCAGGGCCGGGGCCGCCTTGTCGTGGGCGATCGCGACGGCGTCGCGGCGCGGGACGGTGACGCCGCCGTCGGCGCGGTCGGCCGCGTGCTGCTCGGCCAGGAGCCGCATGCCGGAGCGGAAGCCGGGGTCCTGCGAGAGCTCGGCCAGCTCCACCCACGCCTCGATCTGCTCGGGACCGGGGTCGTCGGGCAGTTCGGGGGTCATCGAGCGGGCGGCGCCCGCGAAGCCGGCGTCCAGGCCGCCGAACGCCGCGTCGAGGAACTCGGCGATCAGCCGGCGGCGTTCGTCCTGCGTGAGCCGGGCCAGTTTGTGCATGAGATCCATCTCCTCGTGGGTGGCTCCACGCCCGGCGACCGCCATGAGCACCGCGCGCCGCAGGCGCAGGGTCCGTATCCGCGCGTCCAGGGCCGCGGCGTGCACTGCGGCGACCTCGGGCAGGGTGGTCTCCCGGTTCACGACCTTGCGGACGGTGGCCAGGTCCAGTCCCAGGTCGCGCAGCGTACGGACCAGGTCCAGGCGTGCGAGGGCGGCGTCGTCGTAGAGGCGGTAGCCGGACGGGCTGCGTCCGGTGGGCGGCACGATCCCGCGGTCGGAGTAGAACCTGATGGCCTTGACCGTCAGCCCGGTCAGCCGGGCCAGGTCGCCGATCGTGTGGAGCGCGTCGCCGTCCATGCCGCCACTCTCGCGCCTCCCCTTGGCGGAGAGTCAAGCCACCCCCGGAGCCGGACATGGTCAGGGTGCGATGGCGGGCGGCCGGTTCCGGGCGGGCGCTGGAGGTCAGGCGCCGCCGGTGGGCTTGAGCAGGCCGGTCTCGTAGGCCGCCGCGACCGCCGCGGCGCGGTCGTTGACCTCGAGTTTGGCGAAGACGTGCAGCAGGTGCGTCTTCACCGTCGCTTCGGTGACGAACAGCTTCGCGGCGATCTCGCGGTTGGTCGCGCCGCGGGCGACGAGCCCGAGCACCTCGAGCTCCCGGGGGCTCAGCGCCCGCGCTTGCGGCGCGCGCACCTTGTGCGCCAGCACGCCCGCCACCGAGGGCGACAGCACCGTCTCGCCACGGGCGGCGGCCCGCACGGCCCGGCGCAGGTCGGCGCGCGGGGTGTCCTTGAGCAGGTAGCCGGTGGCGCCCTGCTCGATCGCGGGCAGGACGTCGGCGTCGTCGTCGAAGGTGGTCAGGACGAGCACGTTGACGCCCGGCGACCACTCCCGGAGCCGGCGGATCAGCTCCGCCCCGCTCATCAGGGGCATGCGCAGGTCCATGAGCACCACGTCGGGGATGGTGCGCATGGCCACGGCGAGCGCCTCCGGCCCGTCGGCGGCCTCGCCGACCACCTCGAAGGCGTCGTCGGCGGCGAAGATGCCGCGCAGCCCGTCCCGGACCACCGGATGGTCGTCCACGATGATCAACCGGATCGGCATGGTCACCTCTCCTCTCCGGACGGCGCGGACGGCGCGGACGGCGCGGACGGCGCGGACGGCGCGGACGGCGCGGACGGCGCGGACGGCGCGGACGGCGCCGGGGGATGGGCGGGCGAAGGGAAGGGACCTTCGAGCACGGAGGGGGCCGCGGAAACGGCGGGGGTAACGGCGGGGGAGGCGGCGGGGATGGCGGGGACGGTGGCGGAGATGCCCGTTCCCTGGCCTGGGGCGGTCTCCACCTCCAGGGCCCCGGCCAGCCGGGTGACGCGCTGGCGCATCGCGACGAGGCCGAAACCGGTTCGGGCCCGCGAGCCCGCGGCCTCGGAGGTGAAGCCCTTCCCGTCGTCGCGCACGTCCAGCACCACGACGTCCTCCATGTACGAAAGGGTAAGACCCGCGCGGCCGGCCGAGGCGTGCTTGGCGACGTTGGCCAGCGCCTCCTGCGCCACCCGGAGCAAGGTGACCTCCACCTCGGCGTGCAACGGCCGTGCGTCGCCGGTGACCGACACCGAGGCGGGGACGCCGGTGGTCCGCGACCAGGTGGCGGCCACGTCGTGCAGGGCGGCCGGGAGCTGGGACTCCTCCAGCGGCGCCGGGCGCAACCCCTGGACCGAGCGGCGGGCCTCGCCGAGGCTCTCCCTGGCCAGGGCGCGCGTCGTGTCCAGGCGTGCGCGGGTGGCGGGCACGTCGTCGAGGGCGTCCTCGGCGGCTTCGAGCTGGGTGATGATCGCGGTCAGGCCCTGCGCGATCGTGTCGTGGATCTCCCTCGCCATCCGCTGCCGCTCGCCCAGAACGCCCGCCTCGCGGGCCTGGGTCAGAAGGCGGGCCTGCAACCCGGCGTTCTCCTCCGCCAGCGCGGCCAGCTTGGCGCCGGTCTCCGTCAACTGGGCGATCATCGCCCTGCGCTGCTCGTTCTGGTCGGTGATCGTCTGCACCGACAGGCCGAACGTCGAGGCGACGAGCGTCCCGACCAGGATCGAGAACACCAGCTCTCCGGCGCTCCGCCCGGACGGGGGCCGGGCCAGGACCAGCACGGCGGCCGTCGCGGCCACTCCCGCGTACGCCCACCTGCGGGGCAGCAGGGTGAAGGACTGGACGAACGCGCCCAGTCCCGTCACGGTGAACAGCGTGTCGATCCTGATCAGCGCCCCGACGAGGGCGAGGGTCACGGCGAAGTAGACGACCAGCCCGGCGGGCCGGTCCACCCGCCCGGGGCGCGCGGTGACCATGAACCAGTGCCAGGCCCCGGCGAGCACGGCCAGCCCCAGCACCTGCGGCCTCCAGTCGCGCAGCAGCGAGAAGGCCGCGGGCAGCAGGACGAACAGGTACGGCAGGACGGGCCAGGACCGGTCCCAGCGCGACAGGCCGGGGCCGCCGGCGCTCACCACCGGAACGCCCGCAGGGCCAGACCGCCCGCGACGACGGAGATCGCCGCCATGACGCCCAGGGCGGCCGGGGACATCGCGGCGCCGGCCCAGCCTTCGCGCAACGCCTGGACCGCGGGGGCCATGGGGGTCAGGTCGCCGATGGCGCGCATGGAGCCCGAGAGGTTCTCGCGGGGGATGACGGCGCCGGACAGGAACGCCATCGGGAAGAACAGGCCCAGCCCGATCACGGTCGCGGCGCGGCCGCTCGGGACCAGGGCGCCGATGAGCAGACCGACCGAGCCGAGGCTCGACGCGCCGAGCGCCCACGCGAGCAGGACGCCGGCCGGGTTCCCCGGCGCCGCCAGCCGGTAGCCCGCCAGCCCGATGACGATCAGCAGTGCCGTCCCGGACGCCGCGAGCAGCATGTGCGCGGCCCACTGTGCGCCGAACAGCATGACCGGCGACGCGGGGGTGGCGCGCAGCCGCTTGAGCACCCGGCGCTCGCGGTACTGGGCCAGCGTGGCCGGCAGGACGGTGAGGGCGGTCAGGCCGATGATGAAGACGCCGAGCATCGGCACCGTGGCGTCGATGGCCCGCACCCCGCCGGGAAGGGGGCGGTCGCCGCGCATCTTCACCCACAGCATCACGGCCGGGAAGGCCAGGGCGAAGAACGCCGACATCGGCTCCCGCAGGCCCAGCTTCAGTTCGACCGCGACGACCTGGGTGAGGCCTTTCATGTGTGTCATCCCGTTCACACCCCGTTCTCGGTGATCAGCGCGAAGTACGCCTCGTCCAGCGAGCGGCATCGCCCTTCGGCGATGAGCCCGGCCGGGGTGCCGGTCGCGACGACCCGCCCCCGGTCCATGATCGCGAGGCGGTCGCACAGCGCCTCGGCCTCGTCCATGAAGTGGGTGACCAGTACCACGGTGACCCCGCGCTCGCGGATGTCGCGGATCAGGCCCCAGGTGGTGCGGCGGGCGGAGGGGTCCAGGCTGGTGGTGAGCTCGTCGAGGAAGACCACCTCCGGCCTGCCGACCAGGGCCAGTGCGATGAACAGCCGCTGCTTCCAGCCGCCGGACAGCTTCCCGAAGCCGGTGCGCCGCCTTTCCGTCAGCCCCCACTGGTCCATGAGCGCCCGCCAGTCGGCCGGGTCGTCGTAGAACGAGGCGTACATCCGCAGCGCCTCCCCGACCGTGATCGCGTCGGGTAGGGCGGCCTCCTGCAACTGGGCGCCGACGCGCTGCAGCAATCGCCGCCGGTCGGTCTGCGGGTCCAGACCCAGCACGCGTACGGTGCCGCCGTCCGGGCGCCGCAGGCCCGACGCGCACTCCACGACCGTGGTCTTCCCCGCGCCGTTGGGGCCGGCGATGCCGAAGATCTCGCCTCGTCCGACGCGCAGGGACACGCCGTCCACGGCCGTGCCGCCTCGGTAACCCTTGCGCAGGCCGTCGATCTCGATGACTGTCATGTACTTGAGGATCATCGCCGGACGGGGGCGCCGGAATCCACCGATCGGTTGATGAGCACGGGGTCGAGGCTGCGGATTCTGTGAGAGGGGGATGGGGTTCGGCGCCGCGCGGGCCGCTTTTTGCCCGTTGTGTGTCGTTGTGCACGCTCGCGGTCGAGTGTGCATTCGTACGCAGAAGACCCCCTTGCCCGGCTCCTAACGTGAGCGTCGTCGCCGGCGAGCAGCACACTCACCGGCGGCGCG